>CAZNLL010000005.1:0-61188 GCA_964573885.1 uncultured Desulfobacteraceae bacterium
CAGAAGGAGGAAGAAAAAAAATGGCGGGAATTGTGTCCTATGGAGGTTACATACCGAGATACAGAATAGAGAGAAAACAGGTTTACAAGGCCATGGGCTGGCTCAACCCGGCCACCTTTATGCCGGGTGAAAAGGCGGTGGCCAATTATGACGAAGACAGCCTGACCATGGCCGTGGCCGCAGGCCAGGACAGTCTGAGCGATCTTGACCGCGGCACCATAGACGCGGTCTACTTCGCCACCACCACCGCCCCTTACGGGGAAAGACAAAACGCCGAGATCCTGGCAACGGCCCTTGATTGCCGTTCCGACATCCGGTCGGCGGATTTCACGGACACCCCCAAGGCCGGCACCACCGCGGTCATTTCGGCCCTGGACGCCGTGGGGGCGAATTCGCTGAAAGAGGTCATGGTATGCGCGGGAGACATGCGTATCGCCAAGGCCGGAAGCATGCAGGAAGAGATCTTTGGAGACGGCGGGGCGGCACTCATTATTGGACGAGAAAATGTGGTGGCGGACTTTGCCGGGTCCTACTCCGTGTCCTATGACTTTGTGGATCACTGGAGGGGCTCGGGGCAAAAACTGGATCAACAGTGGGAGGATCGGTTCATCCGTGATGTGGGCTATACCCAATTCATTATCGAGGCCCTGGCGGGATTGGGCAAAAAATGCGGGATTGAACCAAAGAATTTGCAGCGTGTCGCCTATCCCTGTCTTTATGCCGGTGATTTCAAAAAGATCGCCGGGAAACTGGGGCTTTCCCAGGAGCAAGTCGTGGAACCCCTCCTCGCCCAAGTGGGCTATGCAGGTAGCGCGGACCCCCTCATGCACCTGGTCAAGGCCCTGGAAGAGTCAAAACCCGGAGACAAAATCGCCGTTGTCGGTTTCGGGGCCGGGGCGGATGCCATGCTTTTCGAGGTGACCCAAGGCATCCTGGAAATCCAGGGCGAGAGGCGCGGCATCAGCAAGCATCTTGCCATGCGAAGGGAGCTGAAAAGTTATGAAAAGATGGCCTCCTTCCGTAACCTGCTGGTCACGGAAAAGGGTATCCGCGGAGAGAGGGTGGCCTCCACGGCCTTCTCGGAGCTGTGGAGGAGCCGCAGGGAGGTTCTTGCCCTGTATGGCGTACGGTGCATCCCCTGCGGGACGCCCCAATTCCCCGCTCAGCGGGTTTGCGTTAATCCCGAGTGTGGTGCCATTGACCAGATGGAGCCCTATCGCTTTTCGGACAAAAGAGGATTCCTTTTCACATACACGGGAGACAACCTGGCCTTCAGCCCCAGCCCGCCGGCCATTTACGGCATTGTCAACTTCGAGGAGGGAGGCCGGTACTGGTTTGATTTGACGGACGTGGATCTGGAAGAGCTCAAGGTGGACATGCCTGTAGAGATGAGCTTTCGCAAGAAATATGTGGACGAGCAATTCGGGGTTCATGGTTATTTCTGGAAAGCGGTCCCGGTGATGGCCTAAGAACCGGGTGATTGGAGACCTACTTGAGAGAAGATTATCTGTGGGCCCCGGGCCCATGTGAAGGAGGACATGGCAATGGCAGAAGGGATTAAAGACAAAGTCGCCATCATCGGGATGGGATGCACCCGTTTTGGAGAACGCTGGGACGCGGGTTCAGAAGACCTCATGGTGGAGGCCTTCAAGGAGGCCGTGGAGGATGCGGGAATCGAGAAAAAGGATATCCAGGCGGCATGGTTCGGTTCATGCTTTGATGAAGTTAACGTGGGCAAGTCGGCCACCCCCTTAAGCCTGACCCTGAAGCTGCCCTTTCTCCCGGTTACAAGGGTGGAGAACTTCTGTGCCACCGGCACTGAAGCGCTCCGGGGAGCCGTATACGCCGTGGCCTCAGGGGCCAATGACATCTGTCTTGCCCTGGGGAGCGAAAAACTCAAGGACACCGGCTACGCAGGGCTCCCGGAGTTTTCCCAGTCTCTCGGCACCAAAAACCGTTTGATCTTCCCCAATATCACCGCCCCGGGGGCATTCGCCATGATGGCCACGCGCTACTTTTCCAAGTACGGATTAGGGCCTGAAGAAGGCAAAGAAGTGCTGGCCATGATTTCGGCCAAGAGCCACCACAACGGCGCCAAAAACCCCAAGGCCCACCTGCGCAGGGAGGTGTCGGTGGAGCAGATCCTCAAGGCCCCCATGATCGCATGGCCTCTCGGCCTCTTCGACTGCTGCGGCGTGAGCGACGGGGCGGCCGCGGCCATTGTGTGCCGGGCCGACATGGCCAAAAACTTCCGCCCTGACCCGGTGTATGTAAAATCCATGCAGATCGCCCTGAGCTCCGGTGAAGAGATGATGTACACGGACTGGGACGGCACCTATGTGGCTACAGCCGTCCAGTGTGCGGCCCGCGCCTATGAGGAGGCCGGGATCACCAACCCCAGGGAAGAAATCAGCATGATGGAACTCCATGACTGTTTTTCCATCACAGAGCTTGTCACCTATGAAGACCTGGGCATCTCTCCACGGGGAAAGGCGGCGGACGATGTTCGCGACGGTTTCTTCCACCTGGACGGCGACATTCCCTGTCAGCCCGACGGAGGACTCAAGTGCTTCGGCCATCCCATCGGGGCGTCGGGTCTCAGGATGATGTATGAAATGTACAAGCAACTCCAGGGCAAAGCCGGAGACAGGCAGATCAGCAATCCCCGGCTCGGGCTCACCCACAATATGGGCGGCTTCCCTCCCATGAACCTGATCAGCATCAGCATCGTGGGGCTTTAGTACCCTTGGACAAGGCCTGAAGCAAACGTGTGAGGGAATACCCGTCCATAGATCAATTCAGCCAAGAGTGCGTTTCCCATCCGGCTGATGGATGGGAACCACAAGGGGGATGGAATGGCCTTTATCCATGAACTCCCTTTTCATTTCGAGAAGCTCGGCGTCCTTGGCTTTCTCAGCAATCCCTTCGTGCTTATCATTCTTGGTGTTATTTTCCTTGTTCTCCTCAGGCTCAAACGAAACGCACCGGCCGCCTTTCTCTGGGGTTTTGTGGGATATTACCACCTTTTCAGGCTCTTGCCCCAGGAGACAGGGGACAGCATTGGTGACATGAAGACCTTCTTCCTCATGATGGGGTCTACGGATTTTCTGGTCTTTATTGTGGGCAATCTCGCCCTTGTCGGCGGGGCCGCTTACATCTACTTTGTAAGAGGCCACTAGGCGCGGAAGTGTCTGAACCGGGCCTTGTCCGGCTCGCCCGGAACAGGCCCCGCAGAAAATATCATCATGCCTTTGGTATAGTCAATTTTGACAAGACGAAAAGGGGGTACCCATGAAGAATGTTGCCATAGTCGTGTTATCTATTCTGCTGGCAGCGGCGATCGTCCTTGGATTCATCCTCCATAAGCATGAGCTGGGTGTCCAGGAGGCCCTTCAGGCCGAGCTCGCCACAGGCCATTCAGAGATCCAAGCCCTTCAACAAAAGATCGCCAAATATGACACAAGGATCAAGGAACTCAAGGGCCAGGTCCTGGGTGCGGGCGAGAGAATAGAGGCGGCAAAAAAGAGGACTGAAAGGCTGGAATCCAAGTATCTTGATACACTTAAGGGGATGGAGGCCCGCCTTTCCGGCCTTGAAAACGCGGTAAGCCTCAAGGATCAGGTCCTCTCAGAGCTCAAAGAGGCCCTGGAAAAGCTGAAAAAAGACCTGGAAGAAGCAAGAACGACCAAAGACGCATTAACCTCCCGCCTGACCTCCAAGGAGGAAGAGCTCTCGTCCCTCCAGAACTCTTTAAAAGAGGCCCGGACTCACATTCAGGACCTTGAAGCGCAAATCCGGCAAAACAAGGTCCACGAGGAGGCCCTGGAAAAGCTGAAAAAAGACCTGGAAGAAGCAAGAACGACCAAAGACGCATTAACCTCCCGCCTGACCTCCAAGGAGGAAGAGCTCTCGTCCCTCCAGAACTCTTTAAAAGAGGCCCGGACCCACATTCAGGACCTTGAAGCGCAAATCCGGCAAAACAAGGCCCGTAAGGAGGCCATGGAAAAACTGAAAAGAGAACTGGAAGAGGTGCGGACGGCTAAAGACGCCTTAACTTCCCGGCTGGCCTCCAAGGAAGAACAACTCGCCACCCTCCAAGACTCTCTGAAAGAGGCCCAGGACTTGGTATCCGAGTTAAAGCACCTCCTCGCCGCCAGAGAAGCCGTTGTCCAGGATCTCCAGGATCAGGTAAAGGCCCTGGAGCATCAGCTGGCGGATCTTGAAAAGATAAAATCCGCGGCTGAAGGCAGGATCGAGCAAATGAAGTCCACTTACAACGCCCTGGTGGGTGACCTCAAGAAACGGATTGAAAACAAGGAAATCACCATCAAGCGGATCGCGGAAAAAATTTCCGTCACCTTTGTAGACCGCATCCTTTTTGAATTCGGCAAGGCCACCATCACACCGGAGGGGCAAGAGGTCTTAGACAAGGTGGGGAACATCCTCAAAAATATCCAAGACAGGCAGGTCCGGGTCATCGGGCACACCGATCCTGTCCCTATCATGGAGGCCTATCAGTATAAGTTCCCCTCCAACTGGGAGCTTTCCGCCGCCCGGGCCTCGGCGGTCATCCGTTACCTCCAGGAGAAGACGGGGGTGAGCCCCAAAAACATGGAGGCGGTGGGGCGGGCCTTCTATGACCCGGTGGCCTCCAATGATACGCCCGAGGGCCGTGCCTGGAACCGGCGGGTCAACATCATCATCGCACCCAGGCTCCATGCCCAATAGCAGGCTTTGAGGGCACTTAAATCCCTAAACCCGAAAAGGGAGGTTCGACAATGTCCAAAGTGAAGGTCCAAGGCATGTCTTTCTACTATCTCATGCAGGGGGAGGGATATCCCCTGATCCTGATCCGCGGTCTGGGAAGTAACGCGGATCACTGGTATGAACAAATACCGGACTTCTCATCCCGGTACCGGGTGGTGGCTTTTGATAACCGTGGAATCGGCCGCTCCGACGACAATGGAGAAGACTTCACCATCCAGACCATGGCCGCGGACACGGTTGGGATCATGGAGGCCCTTGAAATCCCCAGGGCCCATATCCTGGGTCTCTCCATGGGGGGGATGATCGCCCAGGAGGTCGCCATTCAATACCCCGAGAGGGTGAACGGGCTTGTCCTGGCCTGCACCCACTGCGGCGGCGATCATGCCGTGAGGGCCTCCGATGAAATCGGGTCCCTTATGGGCGAGTATGTGACCACCGGTACGCCCGAAGCGGCCCAAAAGGCGGCAAAGTGCTTCTTTGCGGACACCACTCTCCAAAAGGCCCCCGATCTCGTCCAAAAGTACCAGGAAGTGTCCAGGGCCTATCCCCGGTCCCCGGATATCATGATGCGCCAGTGGAAGGCCATACAGAAACACGACACCTGGGAGGCCCTTCCGCGTATCCAGGGCCCTACCTTGGTCTTGACGGGGAAGGAAGACGTCCTTATCCCGCCGGAGAATTCGGAAATTCTGGCCGGGCGGATTCCTCACGCCTCTCTCCAGGTCATGGAGGGGGGTGGCCATCAGTTCCTGGTGGAGCAGGCCGCGGCCTGCAACAAGGCGGTGATGGCCTTCCTGGACGCCCTTCCCCCCTCCTGATCCACGGCCTGAGCAGGGGTTCTTTTGACCCGGCTCCACGCAAGGGTTTTCGTAACCCTTCCGGTGTTTGCAGTGTTTGTGGGGATCATGACCTCCTTTCTTTTGTTCCGAGGCTCCCAGGCTGGTCTTTTCTACGGGTTTTCTATATCAAACGGGCGGTGCGGAAACCCTCCCAGATGGCCTGCATGACCCGCCCGGGCCTGACGCAGTCCCCCACGGCGTACACATCGAATGGCAATCCCTTCAATTGCTCAATGAGCATTGATTCCGGTTTGAGTCCTGCGGCCACCACCACGCTGTCGGCCCGGATCTCTCCGTCGCCGCCTTGGCCCTTCAAAACCACACCCCTCTCGGTGATTTCCTCCACCCTGGATCGGGTGAACACCGTCACCCCTTCACCCGCCAGCATCTTCATGAGATGCTGGCGGTTGGCCCCGTTCTCCCCCCTGCAGATGCGACCCATGATCTCTACGATTGACACCCTTTTTCCCATGCGGGCCAGATAGACCGCCCCCTCGCATCCCACTGCTCCCCCGCCGATGACCACCACCTCTTCACCCGCCTCCCCATGGCCCAGATAAAGATCCACGGCGGTACACAGCCGGAGCTTTTCCCTTCCCGGGATCTGGGGCACGAGGGGAACCGCCCCTGCGGCTACTACCACAACATCGGGATCCGCCTCTTCCACCCCATCCCGGGTGGCCTCTTTTCCCAGTCTCACCTCCACCCCCCATGTGCGCACCTGTGTGGACAAATAGTCCACCAGGGTGCGGAGATCCTTTTTGAATGCCGGCACAGAGGCCGGGATCAGGTTACCGCCCAGGCGGTCCCTTTTTTCCCAGAGGGAGACCCTGTGTCCCCTGCGGGCCGCCACCACCGCCCCTTGCATGCCCGCCGGGCCCCCGCCGATAATGAGCACGGATTTGCGTTTTGTTGCCGGCCTGAGGGCAAAGGCCCTTTCCATGCCGGCTTCGGGGTTAACGGTACAGCTCAAGTATTTTCCCCGGAAGATCCGGCTCAGGCATCCGGTATGGTCCCCGATACACGGCCTGATTTCCTGGAATCTCTTATCTTTCACCTTCTCCGGCCATTCGGGGTCGGCCAGGAGGGCCCTGCCCAGGGAAATAAAATCGGCCTTCTTCTCCTTGAGTACCCTTTCAGCCAGTTCAGGGTAGCCCAGTTTGCCCACGGCAATGACGGGAATATTGACCACCTCTTTAACCTTTTCGGCCATATCCACCATGCACCCGGGAGGCTGATATGTGGGGGGATGGGCCCAGTACCAGGTCTCATAGCAACCGGCGTCCACTTCCAGGGCGTCGGCCCCGCCCGACTCAAATCGCCTCGCCATTTCAAGGGACTCCTCCATTTCCCGGCCCCCTTTGATGTGATGGACCAGGCCGAAGCGGTATATGACGGGGAAGCCATGGCCCAGGGTGGCCTTGATGGCATGGATCACCTCCAGGGGAAACCTGAGACGCCCCTCCAGATCACCTCCGTACTTATCAGATCTTTGATTCCACAGCGCGCTTTGAAACTGGTCAAGGAGATATCCCTCATGGCCGTGGAGTTCCACCCCATCCACACCGGCGGCCCGCAGAAAAAGGGCGGCCCTGGCAAATGCCCTGACCAGCCTTTCCACCTCCCCGGTGGTCAAGGCCCTGGCCTTTATCCTGGGATTCCAAAAGCACGAACCCGGCGAGGGCGCCACGGCATGACCCTTATAGAGGATGTCCCCGAAGCCCACCCTCCCCACCCCGGCGGTTAATTGGACGCACAGTTTCGCCCCGTAGTCGTGGACGGCCTCGACAAGCTCGGCGAGCCGGCCTATGTGGATGGGCGAATCAACCCGGGTAAAAACCCCTAAGCCCTCTTCCGCCTTCTTTTCCACCTCCACGTCCACACACGTCATGCCGGTGATGATCATGCCCACGCCGCCCTGTGCCCTGGCCCGGTAGTAATCAATGGCCCGCTCCGAGAGCCTTCCGTCAGGCTCGGCCAGGGCCCCTATGCCCATGGGCGCCATGAGGATCCTGTTTTTTATTTCGAGCTTGCCGATCCTTCCGGTTTCAAAGAGTCTCATACCTTTATCCCGTTTTTTGAGGTTCAAAAAGAGGCCCCTTCTCAGGGCTGATCCCTTTTTTCTGCTTGACAATTAGTCTGAAATTTAATTATAAAATTAATTAAATCATGTCAAGCACAAGGTGGAAAAGGGTGCTGAACCCGAGGCCTCTTACCCGGAACCGAGGGCTCTGGAAAGGGCAAGTGATCAGGTCAACCTTCGGTTGACAGGTACTGGTTACTGGGGATTGGGGGTTAGACCATCGCCCCATGCAGGCGGGTACGCTGCAAAGACCAATACCAAGTAACCGATACCCAACACCGCGGCGCTCGTGCCGCCACTTGGACCCTGGAATCCCCGAATCCTGGAGTGGCATCAGCAGGGCGGGTCACCGCACCCGCCGGATATGAGATGCCCCTGGATAAAGCCATAAATGAGGATAAAATGACCACTATTCAGCCTTTGGGAGGATTGATTCTATGAGAAAAGTCGCAATCGTGGGGATGGGCACAACCAAGTTCAAGGCCCGGTGGGTCGACAAGACCTATTTCGAGCTGGCCTTCGACGCCTACAGAATGGCCATGGAAGACGCCGGCATGGATCGAGACCAATTGGACTGCGCGGTTTACGGCATTTACAACGATTTTTTCCAGCGCCAGTACCAGCCAGACGCCTTTGTGCACGATTATCTGGGCCTGGGGTTGAAACCCATGGTCAGGGTTAATTCGGGCGGGGCCACAGGAGGCTCTGCACTCCGCATCGGATACTCGGAGGTGGCAAGCGGGCTCTATGACACCTGCCTGGTTCTGGGCGTGGAAAAGTGTAACGACTGTTACAATTACGAGGTGCAGATCACCACACCGGAGGTCCTCAGGGCCATCCTGTATACAGCCGATATGACCTATGATAACCCCGCGGGCAGGACGGCGGCCTCAGGCTTCGCCCTGGCCGTGGTGGCCCATCAGGAGCAGTTCGGCAATCCCAGCGAGGAGCAGATGGCCAAGGTTTCCGTAAAGAACCACTTCAACGCCACCAAGAACCCCATCGCCCAGTCCCCCAAGGTCCTGACCGTGGAAGACGTGCTCAACTCAAGAAAGATTGTAGAGCCCTTCAAGTTCTATGACAATTGCCTGTACACGGAAGGGGCCTCGGCGGTTATTCTGGCCTCGGAAGAGGTGGCCCGCAAGATCACGGACAAGCCCGTCTGGATCAGCGGGGTGGGGGCCTCGGTGGACTATGTCATGCCCGGTAACAGGCCCAACATCTACACCTTTGAGTCCTCCCGCCAGGCCGCAAAGCGGGCCTACAAAATGGCGGGTATTGACAATCCCCTAAAACAACTGGATCTGGCCGAACTCCATGATGCCTTTACGGGTACAGAGATCATGGCCTATGAGGACTGCTTCTTTTGTGAAGAAGGCCGGGGAGGCGACCTGGTGGACAATGGGACCGTGATGCCCGAGGGCGAGATTCCGGTCAATCTGAGCGGCGGGCTCATCGGGTGCGGTCATGCAGTGGGAGCGACCGGCATTATGCAGACTATTGAGGTGGGACTGCACCTTCGGAACGAGGCGGGAGAAAGACAGCGGGAAAACGCCCGCCGGGGACTGGTTCAAAGCATTGGAGGGACACTCTGCACCTGGACCGTATGCCTGGTCCTGGGAAGGGAGGGATAGTCATGAATGAGGCGGAAAGAGAAAAATGGTATGAGTACCACCATGACAAGTACGGAATCCCCATTGAGTATTTGAGAAGGGAATTTGAAGAGGAACTCTCGGGAAAGGTGCCCATGGACGCCCCCCTGGAAATCCCGGACAAGATGGAAATCATTTTCAAGTACACCTATGGCCAGCAATCCCGTTTTTTCCGGGAACTGCGGGAAAACAAACGCATCTACGGGGCCAGATGTCCCACGTGCGGCAAGGTATACTGCCCCCCCAGGAACCACTGCTCGATCTGCTACGAACCCACGGAGTGGGTGCCTCTGGAAGGGACCGGCGTTATTACCGCCTGCACGGTCCAGTATTTCACCACCAGCTCTTTTATCAAAAAGCTCCCCTTCATATGCGCTTACGTCAAACTGGACGGCACCGATTTCATTATGATGACAAACATGGAAGTGGAAGATGTCTCAAAGGTGAAGGTGGGAACCCGGGTGAAGGCCCATTTTCGCGATGAAAGGCATGGGACCATCACGGATGTGTATTTCCGGCCTCTCACCTAGCCGGAGATGGCAGACACCGGACACACTTCCACACTGAGTCAGGGAGACGGAACATGAGTCGAAAGGTCATCATCACCGTGGCGCCTACCGGCAGCATTCCTACGAGAAAAGACAACCCCAATCTCCCCATCACGGCTGAAGAAGTGGCTCAGGAGACCAAACGGGCCTATGAAGCCGGGGCATGCGTGGTTCATCTCCATGCGCGCAACCCGGACACCGGGGAACCCACTTCCGACCTGGAAGTCTTTCGGGCCTATCTGGATGCGGTCAGGGACGCATGCCCTATTATCACTCAGATAACCACCGGTGGAGGGGCCACCACCCTCGGCCTCAAGGCCGAAGACAGGCTGAGACCGGTGGAAGAGCTCCAGCCCGATTCAGCCTCTTTGAATGCAGGCTCCATGAATTTCGGGAGAAAGCTCTTCCCCAATACCCCTGACATGATGGAGGCCTATGCCAAACGGATGAAAGAACTCGGGGTCATGCCCGAGTTCGAGGCCTATGACCTTTCCATGGTTCAAAATGTGGATTACTGGATCCGCCGGGCCGGAATCCTTGATCCACCCTATCAGTTCAGCTTTGTCATGGGCGTCATGGGCGGCATTCCCCCCACCTTCAAAAATCTCTTGGCCTTAAAGGAGAGCCTTCCCGAAGGCTATACCTGGCAGGCCATAGGGATCGGACGCCATCAGATCCCCATGGGGACCATGGGTGTCCTCTTGGGGGGGAACCTGCGCGTGGGCTTTGAGGATAATGTGTACCTGTCCAAGGGTGTGCTGGCCAAGAGCAATGCCGAATTGGTGGAGAAGGCGGCCCGAATTATTCGTGAACTGGGCCTGGAACTGGCCACCACAGAGGAGGCCCGGGAGACCCTTCCCCTTTTGAACACGGCCTGAACAAAATTCCGGGAATCCCTGTCCCCCTCCCAGCCCGAAAAACCGCCACGGACAGGAACAATGCTTTAACAGGAGGTTGCCATGGAAATGACTCTAGGTGAGGCCTTTGCCCGGTCGGCCCGCAAGTATCCCCAAAAGGTGGCCGTAAAAGATGATCACCAAAGCTTGACCTATGACCGCCTCAACAGGCGCGTGAACAGGTGGGCCCACGCCGCAGAAGGGGCCGGAATGGTCAGGGGACAGCATGCGGCCACCCTTTCCAACAACTGCACCTCCCTCATGGAGGTCTATCTGGGGCACCTCAAAAAGGGCATTGTCACGGTGCCCCTGGACTCCAGGGGTACACTGGAAGACATCACCTTTCAGGCCGGGTCATCGGACTGTGAGGCCCTGATCTTTCACCCGGACTTTGCCGACCGGGCGGAAGCCCTGGTCAAGGCCCTCCCCGGCATCAAAACCGTGGTCTCCTTGGGCGGGGAAACCCCTAAGTTCGCCCTGGATTACGAGGACCTCCTCACCCGGGCCAAGGAGGATGAACCCGAGTCCGGGGTGGTGGAAGAGGATGATGCGTTTCTCATGTTCACGGGGGGCACCACGGGCAGACCCAAAGGGGCCATACTCACCCACAAAAGCCTGCTCTGGAACATCATCTGTGTGACCACGGAGAATCAAAGCCCCGACCCGGAGGACAGGGTCTATTACCCCATGCAGATCTACCACACCGCCGCCCTGAGCCGCTTTCTGGCCTACATGTATGCCGGGGCCACCTTTATCGGCAGCAAGACCTTCGACCCCGAGGCTTATCTGGATGCGGTGGAAAAAGAGCGCACCACTTTTATTACGGGTAATCCCACCATATTCCGCATGCTCCTGGAGGCCAATCGCCGTCGTCCCAGAGACACCTCCTCCATGAAGCGGTGGTTGTGTTCCCAAGGGTTCCTTCACAAGGATCTCAAGGAACAGATTGAAAAGGAGCTCTGGCCCAATGGACGGCTCTACGGCTCTTACGCCCTCACTGAGGCGTCACCGGCGGTTACGGTGCTCAAACCCGGGGACCAGCCCCGGGAATGGGGCAGCGTGGGCCGGCCTTACATGTGTACCGAGGTGCGCATCGTGGACCCGGAAGACCGTGACCTGCCCATAGGGGAAGAAGGAGAAATCATTGTAAGGGGCCCCACGGTCTTTAAGGGATACTACAATAACCCCGAGGAGACCGCCAGGGCACTCAGGGGCGGATGGCTCCATACCGGGGATATTGGAAAATATGATGACCTGGGCTACCTGTACATGGTGGACCGTCTCAAGGACATGATCAAGACCGGGGGCATCAATGTCTATTCCCGGGAAATCGAAGAGGTCCTTTCCCTCCACCCCGATGTGAAAGAAGGCGTGGTGATCGGGGTGCCGCACCCCAAATGGGGTGAGTCCATCCGGGCGGTTATTGTCCCCAGAAAGGGCGCCTCCCTTTCGGAGGAGGCCGTCATCGATCACTGCCGCCAACGTCTGGCAAGCCATAAAAAGCCCACATCCGTGGTCCTTGTGGACCAGCTCCCCAAAGGGACTTTCGGGGGCAAGGTCCTTAAAAGGGTATTGAGAGAGAAATATGGACAGGAATGAGGATCCAGGCCTATGAAACCGTCTTATTTTGAGGATTTTTATGTGGGACAGGAGTTTGTCACCAAGGCCCGCACGGTGACCGAAGCGGACGTGGTCAATTTTGCGGCCCTTTCCTGGGACACCAACCAGCTCCACACCGACAAGGAATTCGCCAAAAAGACCATCTTTGGAGAACGCATCGCCCATGGCATGCTCGGCATCGTCATCCATTCCGGGCTCTCCCAGATGCTGGGCATCATGGAGGGGACCATTTTGGCCTTTCTGGGAATGACCTGGAAATTCCACCTTCCCATAAGGATCGGGGATACCGTCCATGTGGTCCAGCGGGTCAAAGAGATGCGGGAGTCCTCCAAAAAGGACCGAGGCGTACTCACCTTTGACAAGGAGATCATTAATCAAAGGGGGGAGATCGTTCAAACCGGGACCACGACAGTACTCTTGGCCAAAAGAAAACAAGAGGACGCACCCCGGCCGTTGGAAGGAAGCTGAGATGAAAATACTCCTTGATATGCTGTTCTCGGAAGAACACCGGATGGTCAGGGAAACGACCCGGAAATTTGCCGCCAACGAACTGGCACCTATTGCGGAGGAAATTGACGAGCAGGAAAGGTTCCCCCTGGAAGTTTACAAAAAGGCGGGGGAAAACGGCCTCATTGGCTCCACCATTCCCGTGGAATACGGTGGGGGTGGTGCCGATCTCTTGACCAACGCCCTGATCAAAGAGGAGTTCTGCCGGATTGCCGCAGGCTTCGGCATGTCCATGAACATGTGCACCACCAATTTCTCTTTTCTCGTCTCCAAATACGGCACCGATGAGCAAAAGAGCCGTTACATCCCCCCGGTCATTGAGGGAGATCATGTCGCCGCCTTCTGCCTCACCGAACCCGAATCCGGTTCCGACGCCCTCTCTTTGAAGACCCATTATCAAAACCAGGGAGAGGCCTTTGTCCTGAACGGGTCCAAGACCTTTATCACCAACGGCCCCATCGCCCGTTATTTCATGGTGGTCACCCGCCAACAGGGGACAAAGGGGGCCAAAGGGGGGACCCTGTTTATCCTTGAACGGGACATGGAAGGCCTTTCCACAGGAACGCCTTTTAAAAAAATGGGCATGCGGTGTTCCCCCACCGGGGAGGTCTTCTTTGAAAACGTGACGGTCACCCGGGATCAGATCCTCGGGGAAGAAGGGCAAGGATTCAAGATCATGTTCGAGATCCTGGATGAGGAGCGCATCCTGGGTGCCAGCACGGGTCTGGGAATAGGCCATGCCTGCCTGGACGCGGCCGTAAAATACGCCCGGGAACGGGTTCAGTTCGGAAAGCCCATCGCCGCCTTTCAGATGGTCCAGAACCTGTTGGCCGACATGACTACCCGCTTGGACATCATCCGCCAGTATACCTATTGCCTGTGTCCCCTTGTGGATCAGGGGATCAAACTCACCAAGGAGGCGGCCATAGCCAAGTACTATGCATCCACCATGGCCACCAGGGCAGGACTGGACGCCATACAGGTCCTTGGCGGTTATGGTTACATTCGGGAGTATCCGGTGGAGCGTTATATGCGCGACGCCAAGCTCCTGGAAATAGGCGGGGGCACCTCGGAGATCCAGAAAATAATCATCGCCCGTGAGTTACTCAGGGAGTGAATGAAAAAGAAGGTCGTGATGGAGATTGTGGGTATTTGTGGAAGCCCGGTGAAACAGGGAAATACGGAAAACCTCCTCCAGGAGGCCTTGTCCCACATACAAGGCGGCGAAGTCACCTCGGAATTGATCACCCTGGCCGACAAGCGCTTTGACGGGTGCAAACACTGCAACTGGTGCGTCCGAAACCAGTCCCCGGGGAAATTCTGCGTCCAGCAAGACGACATGGTTTCAATCTACCCAAGGATCCTTGAAGCGGACGGCATCCTCCTGGCCACCCCCGTCCATTTCGGCCGCCTGTCGGGGCTCATGGCCAATATGATCGATCGCCTCCGTGTGTTTGTACATGGCAATGAATACAAGGGCCGCCTTCGCAACCGGGTTGGCGGGGCCCTTGCTGTGGCCTTTTTCCGGGGGGGCGGAATAGAGACCGCCCTTTCCAGTATGAATTCCATGTTCTTTGCCTTTCAGATGATTATCGCCACCTCCCGGGCGTATCAACTGGGGGCCGGCTCTCTTTCGAGCATAGAGGGCAAGGGCCGGGTCAAGAAGGGGACCAGGTATATGGCCATGGAGGACGACTTCGGCACCCTCTCCGCCAAGCTCCTGGCAGATCGCATGGTGGAACTGATCCGGATCGTCAAGGCGGGCCAGGAGGCGCTGGGTCGATGAACGTCGGCACTTGGCTTTATAAGCGCAGTCTTTTCTGCCCGGACAGGCCTGCAATACTTTTTGGGGACCGGGTCTTGACCTATGGGGAAATGAACCGGCGGATCAACCGCCTATCCCATGCCATGCTGGCTCTGGGCCTCAAAAAAGGCGACAGGGCGGGGCTTTTGAGCCGCAACTGCCCGGAGTTTCTGGAACTCTATTTCGCCTGTTCCAAGACAGGGATTGTCTTTGTGCCCCTCAATTTCCGGCTGGCCCCCCCTGAGATTGCCTACCAAATCCGGGACAGCGGTCTCAAGCTCCTCTTCGTGGACCTGGAATTCGAGGCCTCTGTGAAAAAGGCGGAGACCTTTCTTGAGGGAACCGGTATTACTTGCGTGGGGTGGGGTCCGGAGGGGCGGGGCGACATGCCGCGCTATGAAGACTTTATTTGCGGGGCGTCGGACCGGGAACCCCCTGTAGCGGAGGAAGTGGATCTGGATACACCCCAGATGATCATGTATACCTCAGGGACCACAGGCACGCCCAAGGGGGCCCTCCTCTCTCACAAAAAGACCCTCTTCAACACCCTCAACGCCCAGATCTACTTCGACCTCTATTCAAAGGATGTCATGTTGTGCGTGCTCCCCCTCTTCCACTCAGGGGGACTCAATATCATGGCCGTCCCTTCCCTGTATGCGGGCGCGAGGGTGATCCTCAGCCCCCGGTTTGACCCCGGGGACTTCCTGGGCCTCGTGGAAAAACACCGGGTCACCCAGGCCATGGTTGTTCCCACCATGGTCAACACCCTCCTCAAAGAGACCCGGCCTGAGGATTACGACCTCTCCAGTCTCAGATCCATCCTGGTGGGGGGAGAGCCCATCTCCGCCGACCTCATGCACGAGGCCCGGGACAGGGGCCTTCCGGTCCGGCAGATCTTCGGCCAGACAGAGACATCCATCGAGCTGTGGGTCCCGGAAGAAAAGGCCCGGGAAAAGGCAGGGGCCGTGGGACTGCCCGTGTTCCACGGAGATGTGCGGGTGGCCCATGAAGACCAGAGCCCGGTCAAACCGGGAGAGATCGGAGAAATCCTGGTCAAGGGCCCCATCCAGATGATCTCGTATTGGAATCTTCCCGAGGAGTCCCGGGAGACCATCAAAAACGGGTGGCTCCACACCCGGGACCTGGGCCGGATCGACGAGGACGGCTTTGTCTACGCCGTGGATCGGATGGGTGACATGTATATCAGCGGAGGGGAAAACGTCTATCCCGCAGAAGTGGAAAAGGTGCTCCTCAATCACCCCAAGATATTTGAAGCGGCCATTATCGGAGTCCCGGACGAGAAGTGGGGCCGGGTGGGGCATGCCTTCATTAAGTTGAAAAAGGGAGAGACCATGGACCCCCAAGAAATGGTCGCCTACCTCAAAGAACGGTTAGCCGCCTATAAGATCCCCAAGAGCATGGAGGTCATCGAGGAGTTTCCCAAGACGGCCTCCGGCAAGATCAAGAAGAGTAAACTGGCCCGGAGGTAAGGGCAAGTGATCAGTGATCAGTCATCAGGTCAACCTTCGGTTGACGGGTACCGGGTACTGGGGATTGGGGATTAGGCCTTTGTGCTGCAGCGTAGGGCGGGTCACTGCACCCGTGAGAGAAAGTGATCAGTCATCAGTGATCAGGTCAACCTTCGGTTGACAGGTGCCGGGTACTGGGGATTGGGGATTAGACCATTGCCCCATGCAGGCGGGTACGCTGCAAAGACCAATACCAAATAACCGGCACCCAATGCCGCGGCGCTCGCGCCGCCACTTGGACCCTGGAATCCGCCCGTTTCATATAAACCCACAAACTCTCATAAGGCGCCTTACTCTGGGGGATACGCCTTGCCCCCCTTGTAGACAGGATAGGTATACCCCCCTTTCAACAGGTCCGTGCCCGGCACGATGGGGGCATTTGTGGTATCCACGAAATCCACCTTTTCCGAAACCAGCTCTTGGTAGAGCCCGGGTCTCCGGTCCTTGAGATAATAGTACTTGGGCGCGGGGTGGGTCATGCCGTAATAGGCGGCCACACAGTCCGCTATGAGCAAGGTGTCCTGTTCGTGGTCAGCGGCCACGATAATATCCCCGTGGGGCCCGCAGATGATGCTGTTCCCCCGGTAATGCCACTGGTCCTTTCCCCTTGTTTCATAGCCCACACGGTTGGAATAGGCGAAGAAGATATTGTTGGCGTAGGCGTTCGCCGGGATGAGGATCCGGGAAATATCCGGATAAGGCACCTTGCTCCTCTGCCCGTGGGGGAGCCTGTAATAGTTATCCGCCGCCGTGGGGCCCACTATGAGCTTTGCCCCTTTAAGGGCCAGTATCCGCTGGAGTTCCGGAAACTCGCATTCATAGCAGTTGAGCACACCCACAGGGAAATCGAAGAGGGCATGGACCGGGTAGTCACTTTTTCCGAAGCACCAGTTGTCCCGCTCTTGCTGTCCGTAGAGGTGGGTCTTGCGGTAACTGTCCAGGAGTTCCCCCTTCTCGCTGATGACGGCTATGCTGTCATAGTATCGGGTGGTGCCGTCCGGACCGTTCACCTTTTCCGCGTAGGGGACGATCAAGGCCATATGGTAGCGCTTTGCGGCGTCCCTGGCCTTGGAGATGCTCGGGCCGTCATTGTATTCAGCCACCTTCTTGGCCTCCTGGGGACTCAGGGTGTAGCCGGGGACGTAGAGTTCGGGAAAGGACAGGAGCTGGACGTCATATTTCTTGGCCATTTCCACCGCCTTCTCAAGGCGGGCCATGTTTTTTTCGGTGGCACCCGGCCCGCACGCGGCCTGGACCTGGTAGATTCCCAGTCTGATACCCGAGCCCCGTTCGGGGGGCTCACCATAGATGGTCGCCCTGATCTGGAGCTTCCGGTAACTCTCCTCCACCGAGGCCCTGTACTCCGGGGTCCCGTCATCAAAGGCAACCGCCGCCGGGATGAAGATGACCAGGATGATCAGGGTGGCCAGGAATATGGCGCGCGGGTAATTGTGCTGGGGATTGCGCACCGGGACCATCCGGTGGCAAGCTCGGCGGAAACCAGGGCCGTAGGAATCAGGGACATGACCGCAGCCGCCACAAAGAAAAAGACCAGACAAAGGCCCTCCTTTGCCATGAGGGGCAAGGCCCTTAGACTCGCAATGATGGCCACATTCATCATGGCCAGAACAAAGACCCCCAAAACCCGCCCTTCCGTTGAACCCTTTTGGTTCATCCTTCATCTCCCCACCTTTGGGTCATGCCCCCTTTGGGGACCCCGCCTTTCTCGTACCCCCTGTCCCTTGTCTCCTCTTCAAGGGATGTGAGGAGCCTTCTATATTCCTCCCTCACCAGTTTATGGTAGAGATGGTAAAAGAAGAGGCTCATGATCTCGGTGAATTTGCTGCCCTTTTCAATAAGTTCCTCGGAAGTCAACCGCTCCAGGCTGGACTGATAGAACTCCCTCTGAGAATTCCTCACATACTCCCGCATGAAATCGGAGATGTGCTTGAGCACCTCCGGTTTGTATCCGTTCTTGGGGCCGAAGCCAATGCGGTCCATATCCACCATTAATTTGGCGAGGATCACATTGTCCCTTGAGTACACGGGCCTCCCCTTCCAGATCTCCGGGGTGATCACACCCCATTTTTCCATGTTCCGGAGCCATTCCCTTCCAAGGCCGGTGGCCTTGCGAAAGGCCTCCTTTCCCGTAATCTCGGTGGCAAGGAACCGGTCCAGGGGCCTGAAGTATTCGGTGAGAAGCTGGGAGGAGGATTGTTCGGACAGGGACTGCTTTTTCCTCTGTCTCATGATCTTCTTGATCACCGAGAGGGGCAGAAAGTAGTTGTCCTGGAGTCCCTTGATGATGCGGATCTGCTCGATATAGCCCGCATCATAATCGGCCACGTTTTTGGTCACCTTACGGGGCTTTTGAAGAACGCCCTCCCGGATGTAATAGTGGATGGTCTCTTTGGGAACCCCGGATCTCCGGGCCAGCTCACTGATTTTCATGTCTCGTCCTCAGGATTCCAGGATTCCAGGGTCCAAGTGGAGGCGCAAGTGCCGCGGTATTGGGTATCGGTTATTTGGTATTGGTCTTTGCAGCGCACCCGCCTGCATGGGGCAATGGTCTAATCCCCAATCCCCAGTAACCAGTACCTGTCAACCGAAGGTTGACCTGATCACTGATCACTTGCCCTTTCCACATCTCACATCCCAGTGGGTTTATCCGGCAAAGGGGGCATAGGGGAAGGCCGGGCACCGGTTCGTAAACGAAGTATATGAACTCAATTCACTGATAAGTCAACTAAAAATGGCCTTTTTTTGTTGACTTAGGTGTAGAGTATAGAGTAAAGCTCAATATCCGGGGCAGGGCCCATTCCAGGCCCTGCCCCGGTATCCCATGGGGAGCCGAACCCAGTGGAGGGAGCAAAGAGGTGGAGCCTATAGCATCCAGACCCTGGCAACGACATTATGACTTTGATGTGCCCACAGCCATCCGTTACCCCCGCATCCCCGCCCATGAACTCCTCCAGGTTACCGCCAGCGGTTTCCCGGACAAGCCCGCCACCCACTTTTACGGAACCGAGACAAGCTTCTGGGACTTACGGCAACAGGTCCTCGGCATGGCCAATGCCTTGGGCGCTTTGGGCGTACAAAAGGGGGACCGGGTAGGGCTTCATCTCCCCACAAGTCCCCAATATGTGATCGCCTACCATGCGGTCTTGTACCTGGGGGCCATTGTGGTGAACCTCAACCCCTTGTATACCACCGAGGAACTTAAGGCCATCGCCCAGGGCACGGGTATGAGCACCCTCATCACTTTTGACATGTTTCTTTCCAATGTCCGCGCCCTGTGCCGGGTGGTCGACCTCCCCCGGGTGGTGGTGACCAAAATCACGGACTATATCGACGGTTTCGGCCGGAGTTCACCCGCTGACCTGGAACTGGAAGAAGGCTGGCATCACTTCTCCCTCCTCCTGGACTCCGCGCCGGGGACCGGGCTCCCGCGGGTTGAAACAAGGCCCGAGGACCCGGCCCTGATTCAGTATACAGGGGGAACCACGGGAATCCCCAAAGGGGCGGTCCTGACCCATGCCAACCTGGTGGCCGCCACCCTGCAGAGTACCCTCTGGGGCCGGACCACAACGCAAAATATTCCTGTGGAAAGGCGGTCGGTACTCGCGGTCCTTCCCTATTTTCACGTCTACGGCACGATTGTGGCCATGAGTTGGGCCGTCTTTAACGGGGCCACCCAGATCCTGGTGCCCCGGTTCGAAATCGACGAACTCATGGGCCTGATCAGGGGGTTCAAGGAGATTACCTTTTTCCCGGCCGTACCCACCATGATCCAGGCCGTCATCACCCACCCTGATGCGGCAGAGACGGATCTTGCCAGGAAGCTGGGCCTGATCAACTCCGGCGCCGCCCCCATGCCCGTAGAACTCATTGACCAGGCCCGGGAAATGGGAATTCCCTTCAGCGAAGGCTGGGGAATGAGTGAAACCACCTCCCTGGGCATTGCCAATCCCGTCCTGGGCCTCAAAAAGACGGGGTCCATCGGGTTGCCCTGGCCGGACACGGACGTCCGTCTCGTGGATCTGGAGGGGGGGGAACAAGAAGTGCCCCCTGGTGAGCCCGGGGAACTGGTCCTCAGGAGTCCCCTGGTGATGCAGGGCTACTGGAACAACCCGCAGGAGACGGCAGGCCAGCTCGTGAACGGGTGGCTCCACACCGGGGACATCGCGGTCCGGGACGAAGACGACTATTTCTTTATTGTTGACCGCAAAAAGGATATGATCATTGCGGGCGGATACAATATCTATCCCCGCGAAATCGATGAAGTGCTCTACCAGAACCCCAAGGTCCAGGATGCAGTGGCCGTGGGAGTGCCCGATGCCTATCGCGGGGAGACGGTCAAGGCATTCGTGGTTCTCAAGCCGGGAGTATCCGCCAGTGAAGAAGAAATCATCACCTTCTGCAAGGAAAAGCTGGCGGTTTACAAGGTGCCGAAAAGTGTGGAATTCCGGGCCGCTCTTCCCAAGTCAATGGTAGGCAAGATCCTGCGAAAAGAACTCCGGGTGGAGGAAGAGGCCAGGATCAAGGCCGGGCGCCCGTAAGCCCCTGTACCATCTGCCCATGAGGCACGTCAATCAACCCTAGTCCTTTGATTCACGGCGGCCATGAAAGGGTGCTTGTGGCGGGACCTGAGGGTCCCCCCGCCATGGCCTTTGCGGATCGAAGCACTTATCAACAAGCAGAGGAGTGAGGCACCATGAAAAGGGAATACAAAACCATCAAGGTGAAACTTGAGGAGGAGGTGGCCGTCTTCACCATCGACAGCCCCCCGGTAAACCAGATGTCGCCCCAAATGGGCCAGGACTTCCGTGATGCCGTGACCGAGGCCTACGAGGATCCCCAGGTCAAGGCCATCATCCTGACAGGTACGGGGAAGAACTTCATTGCCGGTGCAGACATCACCCAGCTCAAGCTCGTAAAGACCAGGGAGGATATCCTGCCCAGGGCCCTCGAATCGGCCCGCTTCCTCAGCAGTATCGAGACCGGTCCCAAGCCCATGATCGCAGCCATCAACGGGAACTGCTTGGGAGGAGGCCTGGAAACCGCCATGGCCTGTCACTACCGGGTGGCGGCAAAAGGGGTCCACCTGGGACAACCTGAGGTGCAAATCGGTCTGATACCCGGTGCCGGCGGCACCCAGAGGCTCCCCCGCCTCATCGGCCTGCCCAACGCCCTGGAGATGATCACCACGGGCAAACCTGTTAAGTCGGAAAAGGCCTATAGTCGCGGCCTGGTGGACGAAGTGGTGGACCAGGAAAACCTCATGGAGGCGGCCCTGAATGCAGCCCGCCGTTTCATCTCCGGGCAGTTGAACCTCCGCATCCGGATGACCCGCAATGCCAACCACAGGCTGCCCAGCGCCGCAGAAAAGAAATCTCTTATCGGCTTTTCCAAGGTCATGACCGCGGAAAAGGCCAAGGGATACGTGGCCCCCTTTAAGGCCGTTGAGGCCCTGGAAAAAGGCCTCGGCTTTGACATTGACGCGGATATCGAGAGAGAGGTGGAACTCTTCTGCGACTGCGTGCTCTCGGACGTGGCCAAGAACCTGATCGGGATTTTCCTCAACACCCGGGCCGCGGGAAGGCTTCCCCGGATCAAGGATATTCAGCCCGCCAAGATCGAGAAGGTGGCCATGTTGGGCGGGGGAGTTATGGGATCCGGCATCGTCAACCTCTTACTCAGCGGAGGTTTCAAGACCGTCCTCTGGGATATCAATGACGAGGCCCTTCAGAAAGGGGTGGCCTCCGTTCGAAAGACCTTTGAATACCCCATTAAAAAGAAAAAGATGACCCAGGAGGACCTGGAAGGCATGATTCAGGACCTTTTCACCACCACCTCCCTGGAAAACCTCAAGGACGTGGACCTGGTCATCGAGGCCGTGGTGGAAGACATGGCCGTCAAGCAGGAAATCTGGAAAAAGCTGGAAGGGATCTGCGGGCCCGATACGATCTTTGCCACCAATACTTCGGCCCTTCCTATCACGGAGATGGCCTCGGTCCTTAAGGACCCCGGCCGGATGATCGGTCTTCATTTCTTTAATCCCGCCCACCGGATGCAGCTCCTGGAGGTCATCTGTGCGGAGCAGACCTCTGATCAAACCCTGGCCACAAGCGTGGCCTTTGCCAGGGCCATCAAGAAGATCCCCATCGTGGTCAATGACGGACCCGGCTTTTATGTGTCAAGGCAACTCGGAGGCCTCATGGGGGGAGCCGTCTATCTGACCGCCGACGGTGTGGACGGGCCCCTCATCGAAGAGGCCATGGTGGACTTCGGCATGCCCATGGGCCCTGCCACGTTGTCGGATTTGACCGGTATTGATATCAACTACCATGTGAGCAAGACCTTTGAAAAGCGGCTGGGGGACCGTTACAAGGTCCACCCCCTCATGGAAAGGATCTATCAGACCGGCTGTTACGGCCGTAAGACAGGGGCCGGCTATTTTGATTACAGTGGAGAGAAACCGGTGCCCAATCAAAAGGTCGTGGATACGGTTCAGGAATATCTCAAAGAAAAAGGCGTCGCTCCCAAGAGCATGTCCAAAAAGGAGCTCGTGGACGCCATGCTGGCCCTTGCCATCAACGAGGCCGCCCTCATGATCGAAGAAGGCATCTGCGACCGGCCCCAGGACATGGATCTGGCCATGATCTATGGTACGGGTTTTCCCCCTTACCGGGGCGGCATCCTGAGGTACGCGGACAAGTGGGGTCTGAAAGATGTCTATGAAAAGCTCCTGGAGCTGGAGAAGCGATACGGCCCTCGATTTGAACCGGCCGCCCTGATCAAGGAGATGGCCGAATCAGGAAAGACTTTTTACCAAGACCGGTAACCGCGAAGCATTGCCGGACTTTGGAGGTTTTTTTAAGTCGTCAATAAATTCGCGTCAAGGAGGTTTACTCATGAAAGAAGTCGTGATTGCAGGGTATTTGAGGACAGCCCAGTCCAGGTCAAGGCCCAATGACCCGGCCAGGGACTGGTTTTGCAAGATGAGGGGGGACGAGCTCCTGGCCAAGCTGCTCCCTGAACTCCTCAAAAGGACGGCCATCGATCCCAAGGAGATCGATGATTTCCTGGTAGGCTGTGCCACGGCGGTTGGGGAACAGTGGGCCTATGGCGGACGCCTCCCCATCTTCCAGGCCAACCTGCCTGAAACCATTCCAGGCAAGTTCGTGGATCAGCAATGCGGGTCCGCCATGGCCGGGATTCATATCGGCTTTATGGAAATCGCCCAGGAATTTGCAGACATCGTCTTGGTCGGCGGCTATGAGCACATGACCCGGATTCCCATGGGCGGCTATACGGTGGACAAGGGGCTTATAGCCCCGAACCTGGCGCTGTTCACAGACCCTTCGTACCAACACTGGGACATGATGACCACCATGAACATGGGCCTCACCGCGGAGAAGCTCTTCTCCCAGACCGATTACACCAAAGAGGACATGGATAAATGGGGGGCCCGGTCCCATCAACTGGCGGCACAGGCCCAAGCTCAAGGATTCTTCGAGGGCGAGATTTTTCCCATCGACGCCGAGCAGCAGGACGGCACGGTCATGTCCGTGGACAAGGACCAGGCCGTGCGCACCGACGCCACTGCAGAGGGGATGGGCACCCTCAAGCCGGCCTTTAAAGAGGACGGCGTGATTACGGCGGGCAACTCTTCTCCCCTCAACGCCGCCGCCACGTCCATGCTGCTCATGTCAAAAGAGACGGCCCAAAAGAAAGGCATCAAGCCCCTGGCCACCCTCCGTTCCATCGGATTTGCCGGGGTGGATCCCACGGTTATGGGAAAAGGCCCTGTACCGGCCAGCCAGAGGGCACTGAAAAGCGCGGGGCTCCAGGCCTCTGACATCGACTTCTGGGAGATCAACGAGGCCTTCTGCATTGTTGCCCTCAATTGTATCAAGGAACTCGGGATCGACCCCGAAAAAGTCAATGTAATGGGCGGGGCCACCGCCATCGGGCACCCCCTCGGTGCCACAGGGATCCGTCTGGTGGGAACCCTGGCCCGGATCCTGGAGGCAAAGGGCGGGCACTGGGGATGCGCCAATGCCTGTGTAGGCGGAGGACAGGGTGTGGCCACCATTATTGAACGGGAAGACTATGGTTTGTAACCCCCCCCGGCTGTCCCGGCCTCTCCATGAAGGTCGGGGCCCGGGCTCTGTTTCCCAGGAAGGAAAAACAAGAAATGGGTGTGAACTATTTTCGACGCGATGACAGGGATACAAGGTTTGTGCTCTTCGAGCACCTGGATATGGACAAGCTCCTCACCTATGAGGCCTATCAGGACTTCTCCCCGGACGATTTTACCATGATTATCGACGAGGCCTTGAAGGTCTGTCGGGAGGTCCTGGGTCCTGCCATGCAGGATGGGGACCGGGATGGATGCACCTACCAGGACGGAAAGGTGACGGTACCCGCCTCCTTTCACAACTGCTGGAAGGTGATGGCCGAGAACGGGTGGATCGCCCTTTCCAGTAATCCTGAATTCGGCGGACAGGGCCTGCCCGCCGTCATGGGCGGCCTTATCGGCGAATACTTTACCGGGGCCAACATGGCCTTTATGACCTTTCCGGGCCTGGCCGTAGGCAATGGCCGCCTGGTGGAAAACTTCGGTACCGACCAGGACCGGGCCATGTTTGTGGAAAAGATGTACACCGGTGTCTGGGGTGGGACCATGTGCCTCACCGAACCGGATGCGGGCTCTGACGTGGGGTGGTTGCGCACCAAGGCCATCCCCGACCCTGAGACGGAAGATCCCCGCATTTACAAGATCGAGGGGACCAAGCGGTTCATCACCTGCGGGGAGCATGACCTGGCCGAGAATATCGTCCACCTCCTCCTCGCCCGGATCGAAGGCGCCCCCATGGGAACCAAGGGGATCAGCCTCTTTATTGTCCCCAAGATATGGGTCAACCCGGACGGCTCCCTGGAAAAACCCAATGACGTGTTCTGCGGCAATATTGAACATAAGATGGGCATCCGCGGTTCCTCCACGTGTACCCTCAATTTTGGTGAAAACGGCAAATGCCGGGGGATTCTCCTTGGAGAACCCCATACGGGCATGGCCAAGATGTTTCAAATGATGAACGAGGCCCGCATGGGCTGCGGTGTGCAGGCCCTGGGCCTGGCCGCAAGCGCCTATGATACGGCCCGGTATTACGCCAAAGAAAGGGTTCAGGGGCCCCCTTTCACCAACCGCGGCACGGACAGGGTCCCCATTGTCCAGCATGAGGACGTGAGGCGGATGCTCATGAACATGAAGGCCGGCACCGAGGCGATGCGGGCCATGATCGGCAAGCTCTTCCACCTCATTGACGTCCACTTTCACGATCCAGATGAAGCCACCCGGGAAAAGGCGGGCCAAAGGGTGGAACTCTTTACCCCCCTGGTTAAGGCCTATTGCTCCGATTACGGCTATGAGCTGACCCGGGAGGCCATCCAGATCCTGGCCGGGGTCGGGTACTGCAGCGAATTTCCCGTGGAGCAATACGCCCGGGACATTAAGATCGTTTCCATCTGGGAAGGGACCACCTATATCCAATCCCTGGACCTGGTGGGGCGGAAACTGGGGATGGCCGGAGGCAAAGTCTTTCAGGACTGGTTGCAGGAGGTAATGGCCTTTACAGGGGAACATAAGGAGGACCAGGATTTCGCCCCCGATTTCAAGGTCCTCTTCAAGGCGGCCCAAGCCACGGGCGATTTTGCCATGAGGTACCTCCAGTACTTCAAGGAAGGGAGGCTCGCGCTCATCCCCCTGACCTCCACCCGTTTTCTCGAGTGCTTTTCGGAAACTCTCATGGCCCAGCTCATGCTGGAACAGGGCCTGACGGCTCGGAAGAAGGGTGCCGGCGTGGATCCGGGTTCGGCGGACGGCATCTTTTACAGGGGCAAAATGGAAACGGCCAAGTATTTCTGCCGAAACATCTTGACCAATGTCTTCGCCAGGCACATGGCCCTCCAGCAGGAAGACATATCGGCCGTGGATATCCCGGAGGAAGCCTTTTAGCGTCCCCCAGGGAGTGAGCAATAATCCTCGGCAGGTGGCTCAGGATTACATCATAACCATTGTGGAAATGGAAGCGCCAAGGAAGACGGAACCAAGGTGGGGTCAATCCTGCGGCCTCGCCTTGGTTCCTTTTCTCCGCGCATAGCTGTTGTGTTGACGAGGCCTCATGCGCACCTTACTCATCAACCCCTTCTACCCCATATCTGAAACCCCCTCTCCCCCCCTGGGACTCGCCTTTCTGGCGGCAGCCCTTGAGCAGGCCGGGGTGGAGGTAAGGATTCTTGATTTCGTGGTGATTCCTTACTCAAGGACAAGACTTGAATCCGTGCTCGGGGAATTCCGGCCCCACATGGTGGGAATAACCTCCGTGACCATGACGGTTGACCACGCCCTGACGCTGGTTAAACAGGTGAAAAGGGCCGATCCGCACATGGTGACCGTCATGGGCGGACCCCACGTAAGCTTTCGAGCGCAGGCCACGATGGAGGCCTGTCCGGAACTGGATATCATTGTCACCGGGGAGGGCGAAAAGACGCTGGTGGACCTGGCGAGGGCCGTCGAAAAGGGTACCCCTTGGGCCGGGGTGCTCGGCCTCGTGTACAGGGACCGGACCGGGATCCGAAGCTCCGGCACCAGGGGCGATCCTGTAGACTTGAACGCCCTCCCCCTTCCGGCCAGGCATCTCCTTCCCCTGGGGCGGTACAAGGCCCTGGGCATGCCCATCACCATGACCACCAGCCGAGGCTGCCCCTTCAAATGTATCTTCTGTGTGGGCGGGAAGATGCTTGGTCCCAGGGTCCGTTACAGAAATCCTGAATCGGTCGCGGATGAGATGGAGTCCCTTGTCCGCCTTGGGTTTCCTCAAATCAACATTGCCGATGATCTCTTCACGGCCAACCAGACAAGGTGTATCAGCGTCTGCGATGAGATCATCCGAAGAGAACTCAACACCGGATGGGCGTGCTTCGCCAGGGTGGATACCGTATCCAGCCAGGCCCTTTCCAAGATGAAGGAAGCCGGGTGTCATACCATAAGCTTCGGTGTAGAGACCGCCGACCCGGATATACTCAGGGTCATAAGAAAAGGCATCACCCTCGACCAGGTCATTTCCGCGGTGAACATGTGTGTTGAGGCGGGGATAGCCCCTCATGCCTCGTTTATCCTGGGCCTGCCCGGGGAAACCCAACAAACCCTTGAGGGAACAGCCGGATTTGCCCGGCGCCTCAAGGACATGGGGGCCTCTTATGGCTTCCACGTGCTGGCCCCTTTTCCGGGCACCGAGGTCCGGGAGGAAAGGGGGAAGTTCAAAATCAAGATCCTCACCCATGACTGGTCCCAATACCATGCCAACCGGGCCGTGGCGGAAACGCCGGGGGCTTGCAAGAAAGAACTTGACCGCTTGGTCATTGAGTGGGAAGACAAGTTCAACGAATGGCTGGGGCTCTGTAAAGACCATGTGGAGAGGGGAACGGCCACCGAGGAAGAAGCCCGTCAAATCAAGGGGCTGGAACACACGGTGCGCATGCATGAACTGATGATGAGAAATACCCTTGAGGAAAAGGGAACGTGGCAGGACAAAACCGGGGGTTGCAGCGCTGAGGCCGCCCTCCGGGAACTGGCATCCAGACTCCAAGGTGCCGACCCCCCGGATTACGACCGGCTTATGGCCAGCCTCAAGACCGCCCTTGAGCAGGGTACCCTGAGGCTGGCCCGGAATAACGGCCGAGTCCGGTGGGAATGGGTGGAATTTCTGGTATCTCCGCCGGACTTGAAAGCCATAACACCCCTATGGGGGCTCAAACCATGACAAAGGACAACCAGGGTCCTCTCAGGATATGCCTCCTGAGCTACCGGAGTAATCCCCACTGCGGCGGCCAGGGCGTCTATATCAAGAACCTCGCCAAGGCCCTGGCGGACCTGGGACACGAGGTGGAAATCCTGTCGGGCCCACCTGACTCGGCCTTTGACAACGGCACGCCCGTGGTCCAGTTGCCTTGCCTGGACCTCTATAATCCCGAGACCCTCTTCCGGGTCCCCTCCCTCAAGGAGCTCTCCGATCCCCTCAATACCGCTGAATGGGTGGGGGTCTGCACCATGGGTTTTCCTGAACCCTTTACCTTTGGGATCCGGGCCTACCGGTTCTTGCGCAAGGGGTTCAGAAAGTATGACGTGGTCCACGACAACCAAAGCCTTTCCTACGGCCTTTGGGGTGTCCGGCGGTTTTTGCCCACTGTGGCCACCATTCATCATCCCATTACCGTGGACCGTGACCTGGCCGTCCGATCCGCCCCCTCCCTTTGGCGGAAGATGCAGCAAATGCGGTGGTTTTCCTTTGTGGGGATGCAGAAGCGGGTCTCCCGTTCCCTGTCCCATATTATAACCGTCTCTGAATGCGCCAAGGCCGACATCAGCAAGGATTTCAAGATCCCCTTGAAAAAATTCAGGACTGTTCCCAATGGGATCAATACAAATCTCTTTCGTCCCCTCCCCCACGTTCAACGGGGAAAAAACCGGCTTATTGTGACCAACAGCGCCGATATCCCTCTCAAGGGTCTCCACTACCTGCTCCGGGCCGTGGCCCTCGTATCTGAGTCCCATGATTTGAGGCTGACCGTTGTGGGCACCCCCAGGAAGGGGGGAGAGGTGGAAAGGCTGATCAGGCAACTGGATCTGCGAAAACACGTCACTTTTACGGGCAGGATCGAAGACCAAGCCCTTGTTCAGGCCTATGCCCGGGCCAGCATAGCCGTGGTACCATCCCTTTACGAGGGATTCGGGCTACCGGCGGGGGAAGCCATGGCATGTGGTGTCCCTGTAATCAGTACCACCGGCGGGGCACTGCCGGAGGTGGTGGGCCGTGCCGGGATCCTTGTGCCCCCGGCCAGCGCAGGGGCCCTGGCCAGGGCGATCATGGATCTCCTGGACCACCTGGAAAGGGCCCAAGAAATGGGGGAGGCAGGGCTCCAACGGGTCCGGGACCATTTCACCTGGAAGAGGGCCGCTCAAAAATCTGTTAATGTATACAGGGAAGTGATCCATGATCACCGTGGACTTTGAGAAGCTGCGGGTCACGGTGGGGTCCAGGGTTCTCGATGTGGGATGCGGATCGGGCCGCCATACGGGTGCGGCCCTGAGAAGGGGACCCGTAAAGGCCGTTGCCGCCGATGTAAGCTTTGAGGAAGTGCTCAAGGCCAGGAAGCGCCTGGACCATGAACAGGCCCTGGGGGCCTACCAGGGGGGCGCCTGGGCGGTTTTGGTGGCGGACATGACCTGTCTGCCATTTAAAGACGATTGTTTTGACCTGGTCATCTGCTCCGAGGCCCTGGAGCACGTCCCCGAGCACGTGGACGCGGTGCAAGAGGTGGTGCGGGTCCTCAAAACCGGCAGGGACCTGGTGGTCAGTGTACCCCGGTACCTGCCCGAACGGCTGTGCTGGGCTCTCTCCGAGGAGTATAGAAATAAAGAGGGAGGGCATGTACGCATTTATAAAAAAGGTCAGCTTACCGGCCTCCTGGAAAAGGCGGGAACTAAGAAATGGGCGTCCCATTTCGCCCACAGTCTCCACACCCCCTTTTGGTGGCTTAAATGCCTGGTAGGGCCCGGAAGGACCGATTCCGCCATGGTCAAGCTCTATCACCGCTTCCTGGTCTGGGACATGATGAAAAAACCGCTGCTGATGCGCGTTTTGAGCCACCTCCTGAATCCTTTCTTGGGTAAAAGTACGGTGATTTACCTGAGGAAGGAGTAAATGCAACCCCGACTTCCAATGAGGAGAAAAATGTCCAAGGCCTTCACCCTTCAAAAAATCGACTACCCCCTGGCTGATATTTTGACAGGTTCCTTATTCATCGCCAGCGTCCAAAAGTCCAACGGAGAGATTCCCTGGTCCCGGGGCGGCAAGACAGATCCCTGGGATCATATCGAGAGCGCCATGGGCCTCACCGTGGGAGGTCTTTACGAGGAGGCCAAGAGGGCCTACCTCTGGTCCTCGCTGACCCAGCTCCCGGACGGGAGCTGGTGGTCTTGCTATGAGGGGGGCAAGCCCAGGTCCGACGCCTACAAGGACTCGAACATGACCGCCTATATCGCCGTGGGTGTGCTCCACTATTTCCTGGCCACAGGGGATTTTGAATTTCTCCGGGCCTTGTGGCCCGCCGTGGTCAAGGCGGTGGATTATGTGACCACCCTACAAGGCACAGGCGGAGAGGTCTTCTGGGCCAGAAGGGCCGACGGCAGTATAGACCACAAGGCCCTCCTCACCGGGTCAAGTTCCATCTACATGAGCCTGACCTGTGCCCTTAAAACCGCTTCCATTCTGGGTGAAAAAAGGCCCTCATGGGAAGTGGCCAGGATGAAGCTCGGGAAGGCCATCCGGTACCGGCCCCAGCTCTTTGACCGCACCAAGTCCCGGTATTCCATGGACTGGTACTACCCGGTTCTTTGCGGCGTCTTTACCGGGAAAGAGGCCCGCCGCCGGATCCAGGAGTCCTGGAATGCCTTTGCCATTCCGGGTTGGGGGGTGCGCTGCGTGCTGGACAGGCCGTGGCTGACCATGGCCGAAACCTCAGAATTGGTCATAGCCCTGGCGGCCATGGGTGAATTCAGGTCGGCGGAGATGGCCTTCGCGTGGATACAGGATAAAAAATACGATGACGGTGCATTCTGGACCGGACTTACCTTCCCGGATGGTCAAATCTATACCCGGGAAAAGACCACCTGGACGGCCGCAGCCGTTCTCCTGGCCGCGGACCTGCTCTTTGGCATCAGCTCAGCAAGCCGGCTCTTCAGCCATGCCTTCTGGAAGCCTTTTCCCTTTTCTTCCAGGCATCATCAACCTCTCCTCCCCTGACGCTGGAGCACGCCCAGGGTCTTGGTCATGGCCCGCTCCAAGAACCGGCCCGAGTCCAGGGCCCGGCAATAGACTTGATACGGGGCCTGTCCGCCTTTTCGGGGATCCATGAAGACATCATGGATCATCAGGAATCCCCCGGGCATGATGTGCCCGGCCCAGGAGACATAATCCCTGTAAGCGTCTTCATAGGAATGGCCTCCGTCTATAAAGACCAGGCTCAGGGGGGTTGACCATGACCGGGCCGCCACCTCAGACCGGCACACCATGGGCACCACCGTATCCTCCAGGCCGGCCCGCTCAACGGTTTCCCTAAAGGCCCTGAAGGTGTTCACCCGGCCGGTTTCCGGATCCAGGAGGTCAGGATCAGAATAGGCCTCACCAGACTGCTGCTCTTCCGAGCCCCTGTGATGATCAATGGAATAGAGGATCCCATTATGTTTCTTGCAGGCCGTGCCCAAATACACCGTTGATTTGCCGCAGTAGCTCCCGATCTCCAGGCAGGGACCCCATCTGCTGGCCTCCAGGGCAGTCTCATAGAGCCGCCAGCCCTCTTCCTCGTCCAGGAATCCCTTTATCTCCCTGATCAACCCCTCGTCCAAATCCACTTCCCGGCCCCTAGTCCTTTCGCGAATAGACGAGCCTTGCGCCGATCATCTCCTTGTGCACCCACCCTTGCTCCTCGACATACTTGAGATGGGCGATGGTCTCCCCGGTGGCAAACCATTTCTGTGAAGGAGGGAAAAGGTGCCATGACCGCAGGTCTATATCCCAGGTCATTTGAGAGGCCACTTCATAGGCGGTCCTGGGGCCCCCTTCGAGGATAGAGAGGGTCTCCTGGGCCCGCCTTTGGTGATGCTCTTTGAGCTCCTGAATCCTTTTGCGGCAATCCCTGAAAATGCGTCTGTGGCCTGGCAGAACAAGGGCCACATCCATCTCATAGACCTTGTCAAGGCTTAAGAGGTATTCACGGAGGGGATGTACATCATCGGACCAGGATTGGATGTTGGGGGTGATATCACCCAGGATATGATCACCGGAGAAGAGGACCTTTCTGTTGGGCTCATACAGGCACATATGCCCCCGGGTGTGGCCCGGGGTTTCCACACAAGTCAGGGAATAGGGCCCCACATGGATGATATCTCCTTGTCCAAGGATGGTGAGGGAGAGGTCCAGCCGGGAGCCGTATTTATAGCCCGGGTGCATGTGAAGGGCCGCCTCCAGCTCTTTATGAGGAAACCCGTGGACACTGGCATACTCACCCATTTTATCCCACACATTGCCGCGGGCATGGGCCTCGGCATCGGGTCTGTTGAAAAAGACCTGTGAGCGTTCCGTTGCCAGGCTGGAAACCAGGGCAAAGTGATCGGCGTGCAAATGGGTGATAAAGAAATCCGTCTCTTCCAGCCCTATGCCCAGTTCAGCCAGTCCCTGGTCCATGACCTCTCTGCACTCCTTCCGGTTCAATCCCGTATCCACAATGAGGTTCCGGTTCGAATCCTTGATCACATAGGAGTTCACCGCCTTGAGCGGATTGCGAGGAAGGGGGATTTCCAGTCTGTATATGTTCGGCAAGACCTCTTCGATCATCTCATCCCCTACCCTGTCACCATCTCTTCTATAATCTCACCAACGGTTTTGACCTCTTTTACGAGGCCGGCGACCTGACCGGCCGCGAGGGTGTTGGCCCTTAGATCACCGCCGATCCAGGCCTTTTCAAGGCTTTTTGCCATCTGGGCGTGGTTGAATTCACCGGGCCTTGCCAAGAGTTCCTCTGCGAGGGGGGTTCGGATGACGCGTACATGTACCTTGCCCCTGTCTATGAGTACCGTGTCTGTCTCCCTGCCCTCGCACAGGGCCTGTTTATACCGCTTATGGGCGACGCACTCCCGGGATGCAATAAAGCGGGTTCCCACCTGTACCCCTTTCGCCCCCAAGGCAAAGGCGGCCCGATACCCGCGTGAATCCCCGATTCCCCCGGCAGCGACCACCGGTATGCTTACCGCATCAACCACCGCAGGGACCAGGACCATGGTGGAGGCCCCCTTTGTTCCCTGAATGCCCCCTGATTCACTCCCTTCGGCGATCACCGCATCCACCCCTGCGGCCTCGGCCTTGAGGGCGTTCTCCACGTTGGGAACCACGTGAAGCACCTTTACTCCCCGGCTTTTGAAAAAAGAGACCAGCCCTTGAGGATTGCCCGCCGAGGTGGTCACCGCCTGAATCCCGTGGTCGGCAAGGACTTCCCCGAAGGTGAGGGACATGGGATTCATGGCCATCAGGTTGGCTCCAAAGGGCCTCCGGGTCCTCTTTTTGACCTCCTCAATGGCTTTTATCAAGGGTTCGGGTTCTGAGAGGAATGCCGTGGCCAGGAGGCCGAAGCCCCCTGCCTCCGACACCGCCGCCACCATTTCCGGGTTGCAGATCACCCCCATGGCCCCCTGGATAAGAGGATACCGGGTTCCGAGCAGTTCCGAGATATCTTTCATAAAGGGACCCTCCTTTTTCAAAAGGCCTCCAGGGGTATATCAATCACCTCCCGGCCGGGGCGAAGGCATGTCTCCAGCCTGGCCAGGGTTTGGGGAAAGGTCACATCCTGATAATAGGAGGCCTGCATCACCTTGCCGACATAAAAATCCGTTTTGCGTCCCTCATCAATGGCCCGCCGGGCCACCAGGGCCATGTCAAGAAGACGCCACACCATGGTCACCTCCGAAAAACAGAGCAGCGCCTGATAGGTGCGCGAGGCCCACTGGAGGGGATCGCTTTTCATCATGGCGGAGATCTCCAGGGCCACTTCTCCCAGGCGATCCACCACCCGGTGGAGTTCCCTGACCCGGGGACCCAGAAAGGTCTCTGCTTCATTTCTTTCGCAGAAACCCTTAATCTCCTTCATGAAGGCCTTAAAGGGGGCCCCGTCGTTGATGCGCATCTTGCGGCCCATGAGGTCCATAGACTGAATCCCGTTCGTCCCTTCATAGATGGAGGCGATCTTGGCATCCCTCAGGTACTGCTCTATATGGTATTCCTTGCAATACCCATAGCCCCCCAAACACTGGATACCCATCTCGCAAATCCTGAATCCCATCTCCGAGCAGTAGGCCTTGACAATGGGGGTCATGAAGTCCAGGAGGGCCTGGTAGTGCTCCTTTTCCGCCCCTTCATGCAGTTCCAGCGCCAGGTCCGACCACATGGCGACCGTATATATCATGGAGCGCATGCCGTCCACGATGGCCTTCATCTCCAGGAGCATGCGGCGCACGTCCGGGTGATCAATGATGGGTACGGGCCCGGAGCTTCTCCGGTCGATATCCCTCCCTTGAATGCGTTCCTTGGCATAGGCGAGGGCATTTTGATAGGCCAGGCTTCCCAGGGTGCTTCCCACCACGGCCGTGTTGATCCGGGCCTGGTTCATCATCTGGAACATGTGGGCCAGGCCCATGTTCTCCTCTCCACAAAGGTACCCTATACACCCGTCAGAGTCGCCGAAACTGAGGGCACAGGTGGGGGAGGCATGAAGGCCCAGTTTCTTCTCCACCGCCGTACACACCACATCGTTGGGGCCGGCCAGGGAACCGTCGGGGTTGACCCCGAGCTTGGGGACGATAAAAAGGGAGATCCCCTTTATCCCTTCGGGCGCCCCTTCGACCCGGGCCAGGAGGAGATGGATGATGTTGTCCGCCACATCGTGGTCCCCGGCGGAAATAAATATCTTGTTACCCTTGATCTTATAATGGTCTCCTTCCCTGACCGCCCGGGTCCGAACCGCTGCCAGGTCGGATCCTGCGTTGGGCTCAGTCAGGCACATGGTGCCGGACCACTCTCCACCATACATCTTGGGCACGAACAGGGCCTTCAGATCGTCTGTGGCAAAGCTCTCGATCAGGTGGGCCGCGCCATGGGTGAGGCTGGGGAAAATATTAAAGGCCTGGCAGGCCCCATACATGAGATCATTGATCACAATCCGCATCATGTGGGGAAAGCCCTGCCCCCCGTATTCCGGATCCCGGGCGGCCGCGGTCCAGCCGCTTTCACCGTAGAGTTTAAAGGCCTCCCTGAATTCAGGGGGGCAACGGACCTCTCCGCTCTCAAAGACCACTCCCCAGTCCTCTCCGATTTCCTGCAAGGGTGCCACCACGCCCTTGGCGAACTTAAGGGCCTCATTGACCAGCATGTCCAGGGTCTCTTCATCCAGTTCCCGGTACCGCTCCAGGGTGCAGAGGCTCCCGTAGTTCAACTGCTCCTTCAGGATAAAAAAATGGTCTCTTTCATTCACCTTGAAATGACTCATCGTCTTTTTTCCTTTTTTTATTCCAGATCACGGAAATCACTGGGCACATGGATCCTGGGCCGGTTGGCCTTCTTGACCCCCAGGGCGTCGTTGGCGATGAGGAGGCGCATAATGTTGGCCGTCCCCTCTCCCACCTGATAGAGCTTGGAGTCGCGGTAATACTTCTCCACGGGCAGCTCGAGGGAATAGCCCATCCCACCGTGGATCTCCATGGCCATACCCGCCGCCCTGACGACGGCCTCCCCGGCAAAGTATTTGCCCACGGCAATCTCCCGGGTAAAGGGACGGTCCTGGTCATTCAGCCACGCCCCCCGCCTCACCAGGAGCCTCGCCCCTTCAACCATAGAGACCATCTCCGCGATAAGTCCTTTGATCAACTGGTAGTCCCGGATCAGCTTTCCAAACTGGACCCGCTGGTTGGCATATTCAATGGATGCATCAAGGCACGCCTGGGCTAGACCTACCGCGCCGCTTCCCACGCTGATCCGGCCCCTGTCCAGGGCGGTCATGGCCACCTTGAAACCCTCACCCCATGAACCCAGAAGATTCTCTCTGGGTGCCTTCACATCCTCCATATGAATCTCTGCAATGGGGGAGGATTTGTCCCCCAGCTTGGGAGTCTCCCGGGTGGTCCACCCGGGCTGATCCGTCTCCACCACCAGGGCACACATGCCCCGGTGCTTCAGGTTGCGGTCAAAGGATCCGTATACGATGGCCACATCGGCCACCGTCCCGTTGGAGATCCACGTCTTGGCGCCGTTGATGAGGTAGTGATCCCCCCGGTCCTCGATTTTTGTCTCACTGGAGGCGATATCAGAGCCCACATTCGGTTCGGAAAAACAGGTGCATCCTATCTTTTCGGCCAGCACCAGGTCCTTTACATACCTCCGCCTGACCTCGGGGTTCGCCCACTCCATGATGGTATAGGGGACGGTCATGGCCTGGAGGTTAAACAGGGACCGGAGCCCTGAATCCGCCCGGGAGATCTCCTCGCAGACCACCGAATGGGCGAGAAAACCCGAGTCGGCACCCCCATACCCCGGGGGGAAGGCGCACCCGAAAAGGCCCACCTCTCCCATGCGGGTCACCAGGTCCCGCTTGAATTCCTCCTCTTTCAACCTGGGCAGAATTTCCCGTTCAGCGAACCGCCGGGCCACATCCTGGAAGGCCGCCGTCTCCTCATTGAGGTCAAAATCCATATCCTTCGGCTCCTTCCGTCTCTATTTCCTGCCGAAGCCCATGCGAAGCCCGCCATCCAGGCGGATGAACTCACCGTTCAGGTAGGGATTCTGCACGATGTGAAAGGCCAGGGACGCGAATTCCTCAGGTCTCCCGAGACGGGGGGGAAAGGGGACCTGCTTGCCCAGCCGCTGGCGCACATCTTCGGGCAGTTTCCCCAGGAGCGGGGTATCAAAGATCCCGGGCAGGATAGTCATGATCCGGACACCGTCACGGGCAAATTCCCTGGCCAGGGTCAGGGTCATGGACACGATCCCGCCTTTGGATGCCGAGTAGGCACTCTGGCCTACCTGGCCGTCAAAGGCGGCAATGGAGGCGGTGTTGATATACACCCCCCTTTCTCCCTCCAGGCTGGGCTCATTGGCAATCAGGATAGGGGCCGTGGCCCGGATGACGTTAAAGGTCCCCACCAGGTTGACGTTCAGGATATTGGTGAACCACTCAGGAGAGACCAGGCCATCCTTACCCACGATCCTGACCGATCCGCCTATGCCTGCGCAATTGAGCACCCCATGGATGGTCCCGAAGGCCGCCTTCACCTTTTCAACCACCCCGTCTACGGCCTCATGATCGGTCACGTTCACAGGAAAGAAGAGGGTCCCCTTACCAAGCTCATCCGCCTGTTTCTTCCCCAGTTCCTCATTGAGATCCACGAGTGCCACCTTCCCGCCTGCATGCACCAATGTCCCGGCCGTGGCGGCACCCAGCCCGGAAACCCCGCCTGTAATCATGAATACCTTGTCTTTGATTTCCATGGTAGCAGATCCTTTCGCCTGTCTATTTTTTTCGGGTGCCATCCTCCCCGTACTCATACCAGCCTTTACCCGTCTTCCGGCCCAGTTGCCCCGCCAGGACCTTGCGCCGCATAATGGAAGGCGGATAAAACCGAAGCTCCTTTTCCTCTTCATACACATTGCTGTACGCCATGAGGGAAACTTCGAGCCCCACGAGGTCTCCGGTTTCAAAGGGCCCCATCTTGCGACCGAAGGCCAGGCGCATACCCTTATCGATGTCTTCCGGAGTGGCCACCCCTTGCTCCACCAGGCGCATGGCCTCGATATTGGAAACCATATTGATCCGGTTCAAAATAAAGCCCGCAATATCCCGGTTGACCATAATGGGTTCCTTACCGATATGCCTGACAAAATCAGCACCGTACTGGAAGGTCTCGTCGCTGGTTGCCAGACCTCGAATCACCTCCACGGCCATCATCATGGGGACAGGATTGAAAAAATGAAGGCCCACAAAATTCTCCGGCCTGCCGGTCACCGTGGCAATCTGGGTAATGGGAATGGCCGAGGTGTTGGAGGCCAAAATGGTGTCCTTCCCCACCACCTCGTCAAGCCGCTTGAATACATCATGCTTGACTTCCAGTTTTTCAAACACGGCCTCAATCACCAGATCCGCATCTGCGGCCCCGTCATACTTGGTGGAGGTCTCAATCCGGCCCATGATGGTGTCCACGTCACCGGCGATCTTGCCCTTTTCCACAAGTTTGGAAACAGACCAGCTCACCGTCTTGACGGCCTTATCCAGGACCTCTTGCGACACGTCGCACATGGTGACCGGGATCCCGGTCTGGGCACACACCTGGGCGATGCCGTTGCCCATGGTCCCCGAGCCTACAATAAAAACCTTTTTGATATCCATGGATGACTCCTTTCCTCTTTAACCTAAAATAATTGTAACACGCCAGGTGTTTCCAATGCTTTTGAGGATCATGACCTCCTTTCTGGTGTGACTGGCGGGAAGGCTTCGTCTTTTCTTTGCCTTCGCTTCGCTCGGCGCAGGCCCACCCCTTCGGGGCGGGTTCCCGGTTTCTTTGCCTTTCGCATTGAGGCGCTCATGGCATACATTATTATATTATTGATTAATAATTTAATTAAATCGCACTTTTCCTGTCAAGAAAAATCCGGGGAGTTTCTCCTCCCAGCCCCTTCCCTTTCCCTATCCCTTGGCATGGTCCTCTCTCAGAGTCCGTTTGAGAATCTTTCCCGCGGGGTTCTTGGGGAGTTCCTGGACCACTTCCACCGACTTGGGGCATTTGAACCCGGCGATCCTCTCCCTGCAAAAGTCAATGAGTTCCCTTTCCGATATGGTCTTGTCGCTCTTGAGGGTCACCACCGCCTTGATGGCCTCTCCCCATTTGGGGTCCGGCACACCGATCACGGCCGCTTCCGCTATGTTGGGGTGGGCATAAAGCACCTCTTCCACCTCTCTGGGATACACATTCTCTCCGCCGGTGATGATCATATCCTTCTTTCGATCCACTACATAGAGAAAGCCCTCTTCATCCAGCCGTCCGAGGTCTCCCGTGTGCATCCATCCACCTCTCATGGCCTCTTCCGTGGCCTGGGGATCCTTGTAGTAGCCCTTCATGAGGTTGTTGCCCCGGAAGACAACCTCACCCACCTCACCTGGAGGGACAGGACGGTCGTTGTCGTCCACCACCAGCATTTCCACGCTGATGAGAGGTTTTCCTACCGAGGCCTCCTTGCGCTCCGCGTCCTCAGGACCCAGCGTGGTGATCCCTCCCGCGGCCTCGGTCATTCCATAGTTGTCAAAGAGGCGGGCCTTGGGGAAAACGGACCGGATCCTTCGCCGGGTTTCCACGGGCATGATGGCCGCTCCCGACCCGAGGAGGGTGACCGTGGAGGTGTCATAGAGATCTATTCCCGGCAACTGAAGGAGCATATTAAAGACGGTGGGTGCGGCCGCCCAGCGGTTAATCCGCTCCCGCCCTATGGTCTCCATGCATTCCTTGGGATCAAAGGTCTTCTTTAGATGGTTCGTCCCGGCCATATAGATGTAGGTGAGAACATTGCCTATGGCCGCCATGTGATAGAGGGGGAAAACCTGAAGGACCAGATCTCCTTCCCGGTAAGTCCCGGAATGGGCCCAGTTGACACAGTTCCAGATGGCCGAATTATGGGTCAAAAGCACCCCCTTGGGCCTCCCTGTGGTCCCGGCGGTGTAAACCAGGAGGGCCACATCGTCTCCGAGCACCTCCACAGGAGGTTCCTCACCCCCCCCTTGATCAAGGACCTCCTCAAAGGTGACCACCTCCCCGGAGGATGCCTTGTCGCCGATCACGATATGGGTGCGCAATTCGAGCGGCTGTGATTGGAGCGCCTCATGGCGCACCTGAAAATCATGGGAAAAGATCATGCACGTGGATTCGGAATGCTCCAAAATCCAGGCCATCTCCGCTGTTGCGAGGCGGGCGTTGATGGGGACCAGGATACCCCCCATCTTGAAGATCCCGAAAAAGGCGATCAATTGCTCGTTGGAGTTCAGGGAAAGGAGGGCGATCTTGTCGTTTTTCTTTATCCCCAGCCTCAGCAGTCCGTTGGCGAACCGGTTGGAGAGGTCTTCAAAGTCTCGATAGGTGAGCCTTTTTCCCTCTTGTGAAACCAGGGCCACCCGGTCAGGGTGTTTTCGGGCCGTCCTCCTGAGTAAACTTCCCAGATTAATGGTGTAGATTGCCATCGCTCATACCTCCCCTCTCTCGGCCTCTTCGCACCGAGCCCTTACAGAAAAGCATGCAAATTAATAAGTGAAAACAACAGGGGTAAAAAAGCTGACAAAAATTTCCTAGGCCTTAGAGTTCCGGTCCCTGAGGACACGCTTGAGTACCTTGCCCGCCGGGGACCTGGGCAGGCGGTCCACGAATTCCACGGATCTCGGCTTTTTAAAACTGGCGATGTGTTCCCTGGTGTAATCGATCACCTCCTGCTCGTTGAGGGCTTGGCCCTCCTTCAAGGCCACCACCGCGTGAATCTTCTCCCCCCACTCGGGGTCGGGCAGGCCGATGACCGCGGCCTCCAGGATCATGGGGTGGGCATAGAGGATCTCTTCAATCTCCCGGGGAAAGACATTCTCCCCCCCTGTGATGATCATGTCCTTCTTACGGTCCACAATATAGAGGAAGCCCTCCGAATCCAGTCTGCCCAGATCCCCGGTATGGAGCCACCCGCCTTTGAGGGTGTCCCGGGTGGCTTCAGGCTCCCGGTAATACCCCATCATGACATTGGGGCCCCGGGCCAGAATCTCCCCCACTTCTCCGGATGGCACATCCACATCTTCATCATCCACCAGCCGGATTTCCACATTCACGAAAGGCTTGCCCACGGAGGCCATCTTTTCGAGCACATCATCGGGATTGAGGGTGGTTATGGTGGCCGCCGATTCGGTCATCCCGTAAGTCTCGCCCAGCCTGGCCTTTGGAAAAAGTTTGAGCAACTGTTTCTTGGTTTCCAGGGGCATGGACTCCGCACCCGAGGACAAAGAACGGACCGATGATGTGTCATAGGTATCCAGGTGGGGGAGTTGGAGGATAAAATTCCATACCGTGGGCGGGAAGGTCATCCGATTGATCCGTTCCTCTTGAATAAGCTCCATCACCCTTTTGGGATCAAAGGTCCGCATGGTCACATTGGTGCTTCCCATGTAAAGGTTGGTGGTCAAAAGGATAAAGGCTGCTGCGTGATACAGGGGAAAGACCAGGAGGACGCGGTAATCGGACTTCATGTCCACATCCGCGGTCACATTCACAGCAGCCCATATACAGTTCCTGTGGGAGAGAAGCACCCCCTTGGGTCTCCCCGTGGTCCCGGCGGTATAAAGGATACAGGCCGTATCCTCCTCACGGATCTCTACCTGGGGGTCTCGAGGCTCCGAATCCCGGGAGATCTTCTCAAAGTCAATCACGTCCTCCGGGACCTCTCCGCCGCTCATAAAAAACCCGCTCACCTTGGGCAAATCCCCCTTTATTTCTCTTATAACCTTCTCAAATTCATGGGAAAATATCAGGGCCCTGGCATCGGAATGGTCCATAATATAGTGCAGTTCCCTGCCCGAAAGACGTACATTCAGGGGAACGACCACCGCTCCCAGTTTCATGAGGCCCAGAAAGGTCTCCAGGACTTCATGGCCGTTCAGGAACATGGTGGCCACATGATCTCCTTTCTTGATGCCCCTTTCAGCCAAGGCCTGAGCCCGTTTCTTGGCGTTTTGTTCCCAGGTCTTGTAGGTCCACCGATCCACTTCGGAAACAACGGCCGCCCGATCAGGGAACTTAAAGGCGGCCCGCTCCAACAGATAGGGCATGGTCAGCTTGATCATTCCTTCCTCCTTTTCCCAGGTTACCCGTGGATCAATCTGCACTTTTTCACTCTTTCCGGGAAGGCCCTCCTCCCTTCCCGGACCCTCCCACAGCCTCGGAGGTATCCACCTCCCGCGAGGAGACCCCGCCTTTTAACCCACCGGGGCGATCCCTCACCTGAGGCCTTATGATTTCAGTGACTGGTCTGTTGCGCCCCCGGCTCCGAAGCGGGTATGGGCCCGGAGGGAGTGGATTGGTTCGCCGGCCGGCCCAATGGAATGGGGACTGTCGGGTAGGCGGGGGGTCACCGGTCTCTTGCAAAAAAACAGGATGGTTCTTGATGGGCGGCCGAAATGGGGGAGGTTTCGGCAAAGACGCCGGAACGTCTCCATTAGACCCGGTCGTAGTATTTAAGGGACTCCCAGAAATCCTTGTCTTTGTCTTTCCAGTTAAGACCGAACTTCTTGTCATAATAGGCACCGAATCTTTCAAGCCACCGCCACCAGACGCTTTTCCCCTGTTCCTTGGCCTCCAGGATGTCATTGAGATAGGTGGCAATATTGACCATCTCCTCTTTGGGCACGTAGGAGGCCGCCCCCTCCTTATAGGATTGCACCGTTGTTTCCGGGCTAAGGGCGTGGGCGGTGAGCATTACGGCAATGACATCCCGCTTATTGGCGATTTCCAAGAGCTTGAATCCGTCCACCCCCATGATATCCAGAATGGCCATGTCGAAATATTGGGTCTTGAGAAGTTCTTCAGCCTCCTCAAAAGTGGAAGCCTTCACCACATCGCACATGGAGAGTAATTCCTGCAAGGCTTCCAGTATATCAGGCTCATCGTCTACAATGAGGATCCTCTTTCCGTCTATCAGTCCTTTTCCCATGGTTATGCCTCCGGTCAGCAGGGCGCCCTTTGGGCTTGAGCGGTCCTGGCTGCATTTTTTTCGATTCCAGGGGGACCTTCATGGCCCCCATCATGAAGAGACGGACCTCTCATACTGTACCAGTGCTTTTTTGTCAATATCCCTCAGACAGGAGCCCGCTTCTCGTTACTGAATCATCTTGGCAGGGAGCCAGGTGGCCAGTTGCGGAAACAGGATGACAATAATCAACCCGATGATTTCCAAAATCACAAAAGGAATAATGGATCGGTATATATCCGCCATGGTGACCCCTTTGGGCACAATGGCGCGCATATAAAAGAGGTTGAATCCAAAAGGCGGGGTAATGTATCCCATTTCCATGCAAATGGTGAACAAAATGCCGAACCAGATGGTATCAAACCCCAGCATTTGAACAATGGGGATAAAGACAGGGGTGCAAATCATGATAATTCCCGCCGGATCCATGAACATCCCGAGGATGAAGAAGACCAGCATCATGAAGGAGATAATAACCCATTTTGATACCTCAAGTCCGGAGATCAGGTTATTGAGCATGTCAGGTGCACCCAGGGCCGTGTAAAGCTGGGTAAAACAGGTCGCCCCGATGAGGATCCAGAGGACCATGCAGGTCAACAACAGGGTCCTCTCCAAGCTCCGCATAAAGACTTGCCAGGTGAACTTTCTGTGAATGATGGCACACATGATCGCCCCAAAGGCGCCCACAGCCGAGGCCTCTGTGGGGGTACAAATCCCCGTGTAGATCACGCCGAGCACCAGGAGGATCAGTAACAAGGGTAAGATCACGGCCCGGAGGGAGACAATCTTCTCCTTGAGGCTGACCTTTTCCTCGATGGGAGGTCCCAGTTCGGGGTTGATCAGGCAGCGAATGGCGATGTAGAGCATAAAGAGAACGGTGATGACGATCCCGGGGAGAATGCCCGCAATAAAGAGCTTGCCTACCGATTCCTCCGTGAGAAAGGCATAGAGGATCATGATCACGCTTGGAGGAATCAGGATGCCCAGGGTCCCCCCGGCGGATATGGAGCCCACGGCCAGGACCTTGGCATACCCTCTCTTCATCATAGCGGGAAGGGCGATAAGGCCCATGGTGATGGTGGCCACACCGCTTATCCCGGCCATGGCGGCAAAAATGGCGCAAATGACAATGGTGCCGATGGCCAGTCCCCCTGAGATCTTCCCCATCCACCGGTGCATCATCTCATAGAGTTCTTCCGCGATCCCGGAGTGCTCCAGGATGTTGGCCATGAATACAAACAGGGGAACCGCCAGGAGAATATAGTTGGTCACATTCTCATAGGCGGTGAGGGCGATGATGGCCAGGGATTGAAAACCCCACAGGATGGAGGTGAAGAGGATGGCCACCCCTCCAAAGGCAAAGGCCAAGGGCAGGCCCAGGAGGAGGCACAGGATGAGGAAACCAAAAAGTAAGATGGTCACCAGCCAGACTTCCATAAGGTCCTTCCTATATCAAGCGGAGATGTCACAAGGGGAGCACTTCTACTCTTCTTTGGCACGGGAGAACATCCCCCCTGCCTCAACCCCCTTTGGCGGCCTCCCGGTCACAGCGGTGGTAAGGTCTTCCATAAACCGCACCACCCCTTGCAAGAGCAAAAGAAAGGCCCCGATAGGGACCATGATCTTGGTGGGGGCCAAAGGCCAGTCAAGGATGGTGCCGGCCGTTTCATGGTACTGAATGGATTCCACGGTCATGTGGTACCCGTTCCAGGTCAGGATGATCACAAAGATGAAAAAAAAGAAAGAGGTCAGGCAGTTGATGATGCCCTTCGTGCGGACGCTGAACCTGCCGTAAAGGATGTCCACATTCACATGGCCGTTCCGCAGGAGAGTGAAACCTCCCCCCAGCATGGCATAGGCACAGAGCAGGTAGGTGTTGAGTTCAAGGCTCCATATGGTGGGCCGGTCGAAGAAATACCTGGCCACCACCTCGTAGCAGATGGTGAGCATCATGGCGACGAGCAAGAAGCTCAAGACCTTTCCCACCCACTCATTGGCCGTACTGACGATACGAGAAAAAGTCTCCATCACACACTCTGTTGAAGAGGCTCCCCCACCCCTGCAAGGGGGTGAGGGGCCATGGATGGCATGGATGTCTTTCGTCTCTAGAGGCCCTTGTCGGACATGAACTTCTTCATGGCGTCTACCAGGGCTCTACACCTCTCGCTCTTTTGACCCAGCTTATCCCATTCCTCATAAGCCACCTTGCGGAGTTTCTTGACCTCGGAATCGGGCAGGATGATCGCCTCACCCTGTCCCCGCATAATCAGGCCCCCCACGGCCTTCCAACCCTGCTCCAGGTATGCCTTCTGCATCATTTCCTGATGCTTGGTGGAGGCGTCGTCGATGGCCTTCTGCAACTCAGGGGACAGGCTGTTCCAAAGCTTCAGGTTCATATAGATGTTGGTGGTGGGCGGGGTGATAACACCGGGGAGGATGACGTACTTGATAATCTCCTTGAGCTTGTAAGCATCAAGGACAAAGACCGGATAAACCGTCCCGTCCACGGTGCCTCGCTGGAGGGCCAGGTACTGTTCCGCTCCGGGAATCATGACCGGGGTGGCACCAAAGTGTTGAAGGATCTTGGGGACCATACCCGTGCTTCGGATCTTCATGCCTTTAAGATCCCCCAATTTTCGAACGGGTTTGGTGGTCATCAGGGCGTATTCACCCGCCGGCTGGATGGTGATGAGGCGGAGTCCTTTTTCAGCGTAGGCCTCGCGCATCATCTTTTCCAGGCCGTATTGGGTCCAGGCCTCCCAGGCCTCGTCCCAATTGCGCCAGCTGAAGGGGAGACCGAATTCCACGTTGGCCCCGGGAATCACCCTGGCCAGGTAAGGCCCGGCTTCACAGCCCATCTGAATGGCCCCGGCCTGTACAGAACTCCGGGTGGCCTTGATCTTGACCAGCTCGTTGGCGGCATACACCTTGATGTCTATCTTGCCGTTGCTCGCCTTTTTGACATTTTCCGCAAAAAACTTCAGCCCACTCTGGGTTGCGGGAGTTCTCCACACCGACTGGAGCTTCCATTCATACTCCGCTCCAGAGGCCGTCTGGGGGCTTAAGACCCAAAAAACGGAAAAGACCAGTAAAATTGCCATGGCTACCGACACGGTGGAACTTCCTCTTTTTGTCATGATCCTCCCTCCTGTCCTAAGGTGATAGCAACGTCTAGCAAAAATTGCTGGCTATTTGTCATCCCATTTTGCATACAATTTTGCGCACTATCATTGCTTTAATTGAATGTCAAGCCCTTTTTGTATTTTTATCACCCCCCTCTGCCCTCACGTGTGTTGCCTTTGCCTCCCCTTTTTGGGCACTTAGACTATAAAAGAGGAGGGATAGACATTTTTGATGATATCCAGCAACCTTTTGGCCGCCCCTTCAAAATGCCTTTCCATCAAGAAACGGACCTGGTCAGGCTTACGGGCCTTGACCGCGGCAATAATCTTTTCATGCTCCTTGGTGTTCGACGCCATGCATCCGGGAATTGAGAGGAGGAGAAACCAGTACCGGGCGAACTGATCGCGCTGGCTTTCCACCACCTTGACCAACCGGCTGTTCCCGCAGTTCTCGATCAGGATCCGGTGAAAGCGGGTATTCCACTTCTGCCAACCCGACACATCACCCTGGGTATGAGCCATGGACGCCTCATGGATCCGCTCCATCTCCCTGATATGCTCGGAAGTGAGGCGATTCGTTGCCAGATAGGCGGCAAGGCCCTCCAAATCCTGCTGGATCCTGTAAATCTCCTCCAGGTCTGTTATAGAGGTCTTTGCCACCGTGGCCCCTTTATAGGGGGTCAGGTGGACCAGCCCTTCGGCAGCAAGATGTTTAATCACTTCCCGTATGATGGTACGGCTCACCGCATACTGGGAAGCCAATTCCAGTTCAATTAACCTTGTTCCCGGCATGATATAGCCGGAGTTGATTTGTTTTTTGAGGGACTTGTATACGACCTCCCTTTTGGTCTTGTTCTTGATGGAGGGGATTCTGCCGGGTGAAGTGCGGCCTCTGCTGCGCTGATTCGCTTTTGGACTCATGGGGACGGACCCATATAGGGTTTCAAAGCCGTGACGGATTGTGTACGATTTTGCATACTTTTTGATCTGCCACATCCGCCGCCGTCGGTCAAGGGGAGGCTCACCCCCCGGCCTCATCCACAAATCAATTCCAGGGCCTTGTGAAGCGGTTTGTGACTAACCAGGCGTGTTTATTTCCCGATAGGGGGATCGATTCTGTTCCTTTTTTGAAGTCCGAACCCCGCGCAGGACTTCATAGGTCAGCTTGATCTCCCTGGCTTCGCGGGCGTACTTTTTCAATCGCACCACGTCTTTTTCAATATTGAGGGGTGGAAGGATGCCCGAAAGGGCCCTGTTGATCGCCTGGCTTGCAAATTTGATCATGGCCCCTTTGGTGTCTTTTGCCACGCTGATATCTATCAATTCATCCATGCGGTTTACCCGGATCTCTCAAAGACCCATCCTGTGATCCAAAACCGGGCAACCCGATCTGAGGGGGCACAGGGGCTTCAAAAAAATGGGTCTGAAACGGATCACATCTTTGGGGTTATGAGTTGTCCTTGAGAAAGGTCTCCACTTTCGCCTTTTTTCTCAATTTTTTCAAATGAGTGTCTATCTCCTGCTGGGTCTTTTTCCGTTTCAGGTACCGCTCAAGTTTGCCCTTGATCTCTTTAAAAGATATTTGGGCCTCAGGCTTTTTATCAACCACCTCTATGAGGTGGTACCCAAACCGGGTCTTCACGATCTCGCTCACCTGACCCGGAGGCGTGGCAAAGGCCGCCTCTTCAAAGGGCTTTACCATCTGCCCCTTGCTGAAATAGCCCAGGTCGCCTCCTTTTTCGCTGCTTGGTCCTTCAGAATAGGCCTTGGCCAGGGCCGAGAAGTCTTCTCCCTTTTGGAGCTTTTCTTGAACCTCCTCAAGCTTGTCCCGGGCCCTGGACTTGGCCGAGGCGTCCGCTCCAGGTTCCACCTTGACCAGGATATGTCTGGCCTTGACCTTCTCGGGCTCCTTAAACAAATCCGGGTGGGCTTCATAGAAGGCCTTGACCTCATCCTGGGGCACGGTGATGTTCTGAGCGATTTGGGTATCCATAAATTTTTGAATGGCTAAGCGCTTTTCCATCTCCGATCTCAGGCCCTTCTCAGATATCCCCATACCCTGCAAGGCCTTTTCAAATTCCGCCTCACTGGGGAATCTCTTTTTCAGCATGTTGAGCCGCCCGTCCACCGCCTTATCCGAGACCTCGACGTGTTTATCCTGGCTCTCCTGATAGAGCAATTCCCGGTCTATGAGAGAATCGAGGACACGCTTCTCGATCTCCGGCAGTTGCGCCTCGTTTAGAGGCCTCCCCCGGCTGGCCAACTGCTGCTTGACCCGCATCATCTCCCTGTCCAGTTCTCCTTGTGTAATCGCCGTTCCGTTGACCATCGCCACATCCTGTTCCAGCCCGGCCTTTTCTCCGGCCCAAACAGCCATGGAAAAGGATGCAAAAGCACCGGCCACTATCATTAAAAAGAGTTTCTTCAGTTTTTTCCCGCAATGCATTTAAGATCTTCCTTTCATCCTCCCCGTCTCCTCTCCGGCCGGACCATGCCGGGCCTTGGAGATCTGGATTCATCCGGAGGGATCCATGGGTTCAATGTAAACGCTCCGGCCCACAAGCCTCCCCTGTCGAGGGTGTTCCGCGGATTTTCCCAGGAACCCATCAAGGAGAGCGCCATGCCCTTCCCTGGCTTCTCCTGTTACCACGGCCCTCGGTGCGGCGACGGGCCTTAGTCACCTTGAGAGTCCGCCCCTTAAGGTCCGATCCGTCCAGCTCTTTGATTGCGGCCTGTGCCTCGGTCTCAGAAGGCATCTCCACAAAACCAAAACCCCTTGATCTTCCCGTATACATATCCTTGATCACCCTGACCGACTCCACTTGTCCGAAGGCATCAAAGGCCTTTTTGAGTTCTTCCTCTGTAACCCCGTAGGAGAGGTTCCCCACATAAATGTTCATCCTGCCCTCCCTATCCATCTTGATTGTTCCAAGAATCCGAAACCGCCCACCACCGAAATGCCCCGAAAAGGCATATTCCCGCACACCCCTATAGCCGGACACATGCCGGGGCAGCCATCTGATCCGGATTCGGGGATCAGGGACGGGTCTTTAACGCTATGGGCGATCGAAAAGGCCGTTTACAGGCTCCTATGGGAAGCGGTAACGGATAAAGACATCACACCCTCACTCTTCGCCGTTTCAAAAGGGCCTGCGGGTCATGAGGGTTTTGACGGGATTTACACTATGAAAAGAGTGCCCTAAAAACGTATGTGCCTTGGTAGATATCCCTAACACGAAGGCTTTATGCTGAGGAGGGGAGTAATAAGCCCAGTAAGGCAATTTCTATTAAGGATCAACTTCATAGTGACTCCCCCTGGGGGGAGATGAACATTTTTACAAAGAGCCTTAAACCTTCCTAAAAAATAATATTTTATTTTCTCTTTTACCAACATCCAATAAGGATATCAAGCTTTTTTATGCCCTCCCGCCTGTGTCCACCCCTTTCCGCTCCAGGGCTTCTCCGGGTAGATCCTTCAACGGTTTCTCAGTAGGCCCTACCGACCGGGGGGGGAATACGCCGAGATCTGTTGACTTATCCTTCCAGATTGTATACTATTTTGATTACCTTTTAGGCAACACATCCATTTTCTTGTTGACAAGAGAGAACATATGGGTCATTAAAAATAACTACAAATTTAATCAATTAACCAATTAAATTTCAGATTATATTTTCCTGAACTCAGAGGAGGACCAACCATGATCGGCATCACGTCTTACGGAGGGTACATCCCCAAACTCAGACTCAACCGCAAGAGCATCGTTAAGAACATGGGCTGGTTTGCTCCGGCCATCGCAGCCGTGGCCCAGGGGGAGCGTTCCTTTTGCAACTGGGATGAAGACAGTCTGACCATGGCCGTGGCGGCATCCAAAGACTGTCTTAAGGGTAAAGACAAATCGACGGTGGACGGCGTCTATCTTTGCTCCACAACCCTGCCCTTTGCAGACCGGCTCAACGCAGGGGTGCTCAAGACGGCCCTCAACCTGGGCGACGATCTGCAGGCCGCTGATTTCACCTCCTGTATCAGGGCCGGCACCACCGGCCTGATTCAGGCCCATTCCATGGTCCGGAGCGGAGGAAAAAAGGGGGTCCTTGTCACAGCTTCCGACAAGCGCCTGGCCAAGACCGCCAACTTCTATGAAATGTGGTTCGGGGACGGGGCCGGCTCCCTTCTGGTAGGCGATACCGACGTGATCGCCGAATTCCTTGGGTCCCACACGGTGACTTGCGACTTTGTAGACCATTACAGGGGCGCCCGGAACCCCTATGATTATACATGGGAGGAGAGATGGGTCCGTGACGAGGGATACTCCAAGATCGTTCCCCAGGCCGTCTCCGGCCTTTTCAAGGAACTCTCCATTTCCATGGACGATGTGGACAGGTTTATCTTCCCCTGCTTTTTCAAGGCGGAACACCGGAAGATAGGGAAAAAGCTGGGGGCCTCGCCTGAAAAGGTCTGGGACAACCTCCATGAAGTGTGCGGAGACACCGGTACGGCCCATCCCCTGGTCATGTTCATCCACGCCCTGGAGCAATCCCAGCCCGGAGATCGAATCCTCCTGGCAGGATTCGGCCAGGGATGCGACGCCCTCTATTTCCGCGTCACCGACGCCCTTAAGGACCTGACACCCCGCCCGGGCATCGTGGGCTGCCTCGATAACAAGCGGTCTGTTGAAAATTATCCCAAGTTTCTCAAGTTCCGGGATCTCCTCCAGACCGAAATGGGTATTCGGGCCGAGGCCCCCACCCAAACGGCCATGACCGTGCTGTGGCGGAAGCGGGATATGATCCTGGGGCTGGTAGGAGGGAAGTGTTCCGAGTGCGGCACACCTCAGTTCCCCCGAATGGACATCTGTGTGAATCCCAAGTGCCGGGCCGTAAAGACCCAGGAACCCTATGAGTTTTCAGAGGTGCCCGCTTATATAACCAGCTTTACGGGCGACCACCTGACCGTGTCGGTGGATCCTCCGGGGATCTACGGGATGGTCCAGTTTGAAGGTGGCGGTCGGTTCATGGCCGACTTCACGGACTGTGAACTTCCCGAAGTACACGTGGGCCAGAGAGTAAACATGTGTTTTCGAAAACGCTACGACGACGAGGAACGCGGGTTCACGGGCTATTTCTGGAAAGCTGTTCCCCTTCCTTCGGAAGGCCGGGAACAAGGCTGAATTTACCCGTCAAGGCCCGGCCCCTACAATGATAGCGGGAATCATGACTTCTAGTATCACCTCGTAGCAGCCTTTCCCCGGGAAGGGCTGCCGAGTCAGAGGAGGACAAGGCATGGCAACAGGAATCAAGGATAAAGTGGCGATCATCGGCATGGGCTGTTCACGTTTCGGCGAGCGCTGGGACATGGGGGCCGAGGAACTCATGGTGGAGGCCTTCACCGAGTGCATGGAAGACGCCGGCATTGATGTTAATGATATTGAGGCCGCCTGGTTGGGCACCTGCATCGACACGGTCAATGTGGGGAGGAGCGCCCTGCCCATGTCCATTACCCTGCGCCTCCCCTTTATCCCGGTGACGCGAACCGAAAACTTCTGCGCAAGCGGGACCGAGTCTTTCCGGGGTGCAGTCTACGGCGTTGCTTCCGGGGCCTATGACATGTGCCTGGCGCTGGGCGTCGAAAAGCTTAAAGATACCGGATACGGCGGTCTGCCCGAAGGGGGTTCGACCAGCGGAAGCCTCACCTGGCTCTGGTATCCCAAGATGACGGCCCCGGGGGCCTTTGCCCAGTTGGCGACGGCCTATGGTGCCAAGTACGGGATCCCTGACGAGGATCTCAAGCGGGCCATGGCCCAGGTTTCGGTCAAAAGCCATGAAAATGGCGTCCTCAACCCCAAGGCCCATCTCCGAAGAGAAGTCACCATCGAACAGGTCATGAAAGCCCCCATCGTGGCCTATCCCCTTGGTCTCTTCGACTGCTGCGGCGTGAGTGACGGGGCCGCCTGTGCCGTTGTGACCACCCTGGAAAAGGCCAAAGACATGGGCATTAAAGACCCCATTACGGTGAAGGCCCTGCAACTGGCCCTAAGCAGCGGTGAGGAGATGGGGTTTAATGAGTGGGACGGGACCAACTTTATGACCACCAACAAGTGCAGCACCATGGCCTACAAGGAGGCCGGGGTAACCGATCCCCGCAAGCAAATCAGTATGATGGAGGTGCATGACTGCTTCTCCATCACCGAACTGGTCACCACGGAGGACCTGCACATCTCCGAGCGGGGCCGGGCGTGGCAAGATTTTCTGGACGGATTCTACAACCGGGACGGCCAAATCCCCTGCCAGGTGGACGGCGGGCTCAAGTGTTTTGGCCACCCCATCGGGGCCTCGGGTCTGCGCATGCTCTACGAGATGTACCTCCAACTCCTGGGACGGGCCGGGGACCGGCAGATTAATGACCCCCGCCTCGGGCTGACCCACAACCTGGGAGGCCGGCCCTTCCAGAACGTATGCAGTATTGCCATTATCGGCAGGTATAAGGGGTAATCCCCCGGACCCGGCCGGACCCCGGGGGACGTCCTGAACACCCCCGGGTTGGGCCCTTTCTCTTTTTGGGGTCATTCATACCCCGGGAAAGGCACCTTGGACCTGAAGAAGCTTATACCCCTCTACCTGGGTGCGATCATAGGGCCCATGGGCGGCATCGGGATCGTCACCCTGATTCCGGTCCTGTCCAAGATCTGGGCCATTGACTTCGGCGCCGCCTCGCTGGCCATCACCTTTTACATGTTCCCCTTTGTGCTGGTCCAGCTCTTCTCGGGCTCCATCGCACAGCTCTTTGACGCCCGCAAGACCCTCCTTTTTGGATTCATTGTCTACGCCCTGGGCGGCACCCTTTGCGGCCTCTCGCCCAACCTTTGGGCCCTCCTGGGGAGCCGGATCATCCAGGGTGTGGGTGCCGCCTTCCTCACCCCCATCATTATGGCCCTTATCGGCGAACTGGTCCCTGCCCGGCATGTGGGAAAGGCCATAGGCCTCCTGGGCGTGGCCTATACCATGGGGGTCACCCTGGGGCCCCTTATCTCAGGCCTCATAGAGGTGGCCTACGGGTGGCCCTGGTTCTTCTACTTTCTGGGGGCACTGGCCGTCATGGCCGGCCTCCTCTACTGGTTTACAAGCGAACCCATGGAGCTGGCCCAGGGAGAGCGGCCTCACCTACTGGGGGCACTCCCCATCTTTAAGGAGGCCCTGACCCGTCCGGGGGTCCTGCATTTGAGCTTTGCCGCATTCAGCTTCTTTATCGCCTATATCGGTATCATGACCTTCACCGCGGATCACCTCAAAACCAATCTCGACCTGCCCTCTGATGAGATCGGGGCCCTCCTGTCCATTACGGGCTTCTCGGGCATTATCGTCTCTCCCATCGCCGGCTTTCTCGGAGACAGGCTGGGGAGAATCAAGGTCTTTTTCGGTGGAGCGGCGATTGCCCTGGCCTGTATCGGCCTCATGTCCTCGGTCTCCTTTTCTTACTGGCCCTATTTTGTGTTCTTTCTCCTCTTCGGAACGGGTGCGGCCACGGCCTGGACCTCTCTGAATACAATGGCCGTTCAAATCTCTCCGGAACTGAGAAAACCGGTGACTTCCGTCTATAACGCCATCAAATTCGCCGGCTACGCCTTTTCTCCCGTGATCCTTTCCTTCCTTTACGCCCCTTTCCATCTCCGTGCCGTTCAATGGGGCTGCCTGGGGGCCATTGTCATCTCCGCCTTTCTGGGCTCCCTGGCACAAAAGCGAGAGAGGGAGAGGCGTTGATTCCGGCCTGCCAGGACGACCGGTGCAGCCTGATTCCAGACGGCGTCCGTGCGTCCTTCAATAACCCCTACGAGCTCTTGCGGCACTGCGCCCCGCTCAAAGTCCCGCTCCAGGGCGTAGGCCATCTCCTCAAGGGGGCCATGGTAATACCCGAAGCGTATCAATCCGAATCCGTAGGCCAGCAGGAAACGCTCCACCCCCAGCCGGGACCACTGAACCACGTGAACCAGTTCATGAAAAGGCATCGTCATTGATATTTTTTGAAGTCGTACTTCTTCGCAAGCGCGGCCTTCTCCTCCGGGGGCAGGGACGTGAAATACCCTTTCCAACCCGGACAAAAGTTGATGTGCCAACGCCAGAGACGCCCTAATAGCGATCTGGGGTCCTTATCGTACCGGCCGCGCAATTTGCAGTGCGCACACTTTTTCTCAGCCATGGAAGCCCTCCCCTGCCCTCCCTAACGTTAAAGGACCTTGAAAAGTTTTGACTTTTTGAGGCGATCGCCCCCTTACTCCCCTGTGAAGTACGGCTTGAATTCATCTGAAGGTTCACGCTCGGAATCGCCTTCTTAGCGCCCTTAATCCCCCTATGACGGCCATCACGGCGAGGACGGTCAAAATCATGCAGATGATCGCCAGCAGGGGCTAAAATTTTCACGCCTCGTCCATGGAAGCCCTCTACGGCTTGAGGAAGTCAGGTTTGCTGTACTCAGGATCAGGGTAGGTATAAAAACCTTTTCCCGTCTTTCTGCCCAGCTTTTTCTCTTCGATCATCTCCCTGAGGGCCGCAGGGGGATAATCTTTGGGGTCTTTGGATTCGTTATAGTAGACCAGCTCGATGTTGTAGACCACGTCCAGACCCACGTTATCCATAAGGCCAAAAGGCCCCTGATTCATTCCCGTAAAAATCATCCACCCCCGGTCCACATCCCTGAAATCCACAAAACCTCCAGCCCACATGTGGAGGGCCTCTCGCTTGACGGCCCGCCAAATCCGGTTGAAGCAGAACCCCAGGATTTCCTTGTTCACCACCAGGGGCAGGCAACCCACGCTACGAACCCACGCCTTGCCTGCCTCGGTGACCTCTGGGAGCGTCTTGGTCCCCCCCATGACGTCCACCATGTTGGTCCCCAACACAGGAAAATAGAAATGCATGTTGAGACACCGTTCCGGCCTGGTGGTGGCGCTTTCTATCTTGGAAATAGGAATGGAAGAACTGTTGGTTGCCAGCAAGGCCTCAGGAGGAGAGAGGGCATCCACGCGGTGGAAGACATCGCGCTTCAATTCAAGGTCCTCCGTCACCGCTTCGATCACAAGGTCAGCCTGGCTGAGTGCTTCCTCCAAATCCGCACAAAGCCTGACCTTCTTAGCCGTTTCCCCCCACTCATCGGGCGTGAAAAGCGGTGTCCCCACCGCCCGGTCCAGAACAGACGTGAGGTCCTGATGGGCCCTGGCAAAAGATCCCTGGTCCGGATCATATGTCGAGACCTCGTATCCAAAATGGGCCGCTTGCACAGCAATCTGTGTCCCTAACACACCCGCGCCGATAACCGCGACCTTCCTAATCTCGTGAGCCATGATCATCCCTCCGGTCACCCATTCGAGGTGTTCTCCTCCATTACTCGCGATCCAGTCTCTCCAGTTTTAAGGTTACAAGGTTGTCGCTGTCAGGACACTGCAGCTCAATGGTATCACCTTCCCACCAGGGAAGATTTCCTCCGAATTGAAAGGTCGAAAGGCTAGGGAAGATATCATGGTAGAAAAACCCGCATAACCCGCCCGGATCATGACAGCTGATTTCGAATGTATCCCCCACTGCGTGCCCCGCGCTGCACTCCCCTTTCACCCCTGTGATGGTGGCCACCACTCTTTTGCCAATCCCTGGATCTTTTGCCATATCTACAATCCTCCTTTCGATGGGTTACTTATTGGCTCCCAAATAGAGGCCTGGATATGCCTTATTATCTCCCCAAGGGCCTCCATCATCGACTCCAGCGCCGGACCGGACCTATCCACAGCCTGCTCAAGGCCCTATGGCATAGCGGGTCAGGTCCCGCCCGATTTCCGCCCCCTCGAAGCGACGCCTGGCCGCCTGGGCCAGCCCGTTTATGTCTTCTTCCCGGTAACGGGGACTTGTGTGCACGAGTACCGCCCGTTTCGCACCGGCCCTGCCGGCTATCCGCGCGGCGTCCTCCACGGTCATGTGGGCCTTGCGGGCCGCTTCTTCCTGCTCTGAAGGATGAAACATGCCGTCCATAAAAGCCAGGTCCACCTCCCGGCATAGGCCGTACAAGGACTTGGTGACGGCCGTATCCACCGCGTAGCAAAGGCTCGCACCAGGCCTTCCGGGCCCCAGCACCTCCTCGGGGTGAATGATGCGACCCCCTTCGACCTCAACAGGCTCTCCTTTCTGCAGCTTTCCCCAGAGCGGTCCTTCAGGAACCCCCAGGGCCCTGGCGGCCCTGACGCTGAATTTGCCCGGACGGGGGTATTCCTCCATTCGGTAACCCACACAGGGGGTGGTGTGTTTGAGGGGCGCCCAGAGGATCCGCACCTGTTCATCCTCGTAGGCGGTCTCCGGAGCCTGCTCATCCCATTCCAAAAAGCGGAGGGGATAGTTGATAAAAAAATCCAGCGTACGCTGGACCTGACTTACAAATTCCTTTATCCCCACCGGTCCCATGATAACCAGGGGGCCCGGGTCAGGGACCTGTGAACGAAGCATGAGCAGCCCCGGGACCCCGAGACAGTGATCCGCGTGAAGATGGCTCACCGCGATCAGGGAAAGGGATTTGATCCCGAGACCCGCCCGTTTCAGGTTGATCTGGGCCCCTTCGCCGGCGTCAAAGAGATAAGAGACACCGCCGTGGCGCACCATAAGCGAGGTAAGAAAACGCTGCGGTAAGGGCATCATGCCCCCTGACCCGAGGAGGATGCACTCCATAGACCCTGTCTCCCTTTTACGGCCCCCTATTTTTTCTCCTTGAGGGAGGAAAATCCCTTGAATTGGCCCTTCATCTCCTCGCTTATCTCAAACAATTCCAGCAGGACATGATCCAGGGCCTCAGCCATTACGTACTTCCATGTGCCGAAATCCTTGATCCCCTTCTTGAAATGGAAGCCCTTATCCTCCATGTGCTTCACAAGGGCCTCAAGGTCATCGGTCTCAATGCCCAGATGGTGCATCACCCCTCTTCCCTGATCCCTGGGAGGTTGATCATAAAAATTGATCTTACCCGTTCCAATAGAGATCATCACATTGCGGGCACCGGCCATCTCCATATCAAATATGACCCGGGCCCCAAACATCTCCCGGTAGAAACGCAGGCTTTCGTCCAAATCAGATGCGAAAAGATGCACATGATGAAGGGTTTCCGTCATCTCTCCCCCTCCTTTTCAAGCCCCCTTGTTGAAAACGCTTTTGCTCCTTTCCTGACCTTTCGGTACACCCGCCAGGAAAGCCCCAAGGATACCAGAAGCCGATGAAAATGTCTGTGATCCATCACCCATACCGATCATCCCCGGTTAACCCGGTAGTTGCATAAAAGAGGCTTAAGAACCGGCTCTTTTGCTTTCCAGGTCTTTAAAATGCTGTCTCATTCATGTCAATGCGTTTGCATCGACAGGGTTAACATATCACAAATCCGCACCGGATTCCCACCCTTTCCTCCAACGGTCAATCCCGGCACCGAGGCTTAAGGCATGGGAGGATCCAGGGCAACGCTTTTCAGGTCCCCTTGTCTCCAGGGCCGCCCTCTGATATAGGAGACAGGATGAATCAGAGCGATGCAAACAGACGCTCCGCCTTGGTGATCGCCGTCTTGAGTTCCTTTATGACCCCTTTTATGGGATCGGCCGTCAATATCGCCCTCCCTTCCATAGGCCGCGAATTTAAGGCAGATGCCGTACTCATCGGTTGGGTGATCACCGGTTACCTGTTGGCCTCCGCCGTGGCCCTGGTTCCTTTTGGCCGGGCCGCGGATATCGTCGGCAGAAGAAAGCTCTTTATGATCGGGATGGGCCTCTTTACCCTGGCGGCCCTTCTCTCGGCCCTGTCCGGTTCCGTAGTACAGCTTATTTTGTGCCAGATGCTTCTGGGTGTGGGCAGCGCCATGATTTACGGCACCAGTATGGCCATCCTTGTTTCCGTGTATCCATCCCATGAACGGGGAAAAGCCCTGGGAATTGCAGTGGCCTCCGTATATATCGGCCTGTCCGTAGGACCCTTTTTGGGCGGGATTCTGACCCAGCAGCTTACCTGGAGAAGCGTTTTCCTCGCCATGGTCCCCATGGGGCTGATCATCCTCTCTCTGGTCGCTCTCCGGCTCAAGGGGGAATGGGCGGATGCGGCGGGGGAGCCCTTTGACTGGAGAGGCGCCGTCATCTATGCCGTAGCCATCATCTGCCTCATGTATGGCATCTCAAGCCTGGCCCAGTTCCGCGCCTTCTGGCTGGTCCCGGTGGGGTGTGCGGCCCTGTGGGCCTTTGTTCGGTTGCAGATAAGAAACGAGTATCCTGTCTTTGAGATGGCCCTCTTTCAGGCCAACCGGGTCTTTGCCTTCTCCAGTCTCGCCGCCTTCATCCATTACGGCGCCACCTTCGCCATGGCCTTCTTGCTGAGCCTTTACCTGCAGCATGTCAAGGGGCTTGATCCCCGGGAGGCCGGTCTGGTGCTCATGGCCCAACCCGTGGTGATGGCCCTCTTCTCCCCACTGGCCGGCAGGCTGTCGGACCGGATTGAACCAAGGATCGTGGCCACCATCGGGATGGGCATTACCACCCTCTGTTTGTTTCTTTTTGCCGGGATACAGGACCACACGGGTCTTTCCGCCATCACCGGTTTACTTGGCTTTCTGGGCTTTGGGTATGCCCTGTTCACCTCCCCCAACACCAACGCCGTCATGAGTTCCGTGGAAAAACGCCATTACGGAATCGCTTCCGGCTCTGTGGGTACCATGCGGCTTCTGGGCATGGTCTTCAGCATGGGCATTGCCACCTTGCTCTTTTCCGTGTTCCTGGGCCACGTTCAGATCACGGAAAGTGTATTCCCCCTCTTTATGAAGAGCGTGAGGACCGCATTCATCCTCTTTGGATGCCTCTGCCTGGCAGGCACTTTTGCCTCCCTGATCCGGGGGAACCTTCGTTCCTGAGTTCACCTTCAAAAGGCACGCCTTGTAAGGCATCGCCTGTCCCTGGACCTCCCCAAAAAAGTAGAACCTCCTTTTAAGGGAAAGGCCGGGCGACCCATCCCAAAAAAGGAGGCTCCATAACAAATCTTCTCTGAAGGGCTTCCTTACTGGACCTCGACCCCTTTGTCTTTCATGAACTGCTTCATGGTCTTCACCAGCGCATTGAGGCGAGGACTCTTGGCACCCAGTTTATCCCACTCTTCAAAGGCGATCTTCCGAATCTTCTTTACCTCTCCATCAGGCAGCACGATGGCCTCTCCGATTCCCTGCATCACAAATTTTCCCAGGGCACTGTAACCCTGATTCAGATATTTCTTGTTCATGATCTCCTGATGCCCCGTGGAGGCATCGTCGATGGCCTTCTGCATGTCCGGGGGCAGGCTGTTCCAGAGATCGAGGTTCATGAAGATATCCATGAGGGGGGGCGACATGACAGAAGGGAGCACCACATATTTGATGACCTCATTAAGCTTGTATGCGTCCAGGACAAAGACCGGAAAAATGGTCCCGCTCACGGTTCCCCGCTGAAGGGCCACGTACTGTTCGGCCCCGGGTATGGAGGTGGGGGAGGCCCCAAGCTTTTTGAATATGTTGGCGGTCAACCCCACGGTACGGATCTTCATGCCCTTGAAGTCTTCCACCTTACGGACCGGCTTGGTGGTCATGAGACAATTCTCCGCCGTGGGCATCACGGTGATGAGTCGAACCCCCTTCTCGGCATAAGCCTCGCGGACCTTATCCCGGATCCCGTACTGGGTCCAGGCCTTCCAGGCCTCCTCCCAGTTGCTCCAGCCAAAAGGCAATCCCGTTTCCACTATGGCTTCAGGCACCATGCGTGCGTTGTAAACGCCCACCGAACAGCCCATCTGGATTCCCCCGGACTGGACGGCGTTGAAGGTCGCCCGGATCTTTACCAGCTCATTGGCGGAATAGACCTTGATGTTGATTTTTCCTTTGGAGGCTTTCTTGACATTCTCGGCAAAGAGCCTCAATCCGTCCTGAGTCACCGGCGTTCGCCACACCGACTGGAGCTTCCAGTCATAGGTATCCGCCGCCATGGCCCGGGAGCCAAACACTAATAGGGTCAACGCAAATAGTCCCACCATTGCCATCGCTAATGTACACCGCTTTTTCACGATCTATCCTCCTTTGCTCGGGTCCATAAAAACGCGGCCTCCCGGCGTCCGGTTCTCTCAGGCGTCCATAACAACCGGAGCGCGGGGACCTGCCTGCCGATCACTCATACTGCACTGAGACGCCTCCAAACTGTTTTCGAAGTTCCCGCCGCAAGACCTTCCCCACCGCACTTTTGGGCAATTCATCCACAAAGGACACCCGTTTGGGGACCTTGAACCGTCCCAGGTGCTCACTGCTGTAAGAGATGACCTCCTCCTCGGTCAGGGCCTCCCCGGGCCGGGTCACCACCACGGCCATGACCGCCTCTCCAAAATCAGGGTCCGGCACCCCGATGCAAGAGGCCTCCAGGATGGCGGGATGGGCGAAGAGGACCTGCTCGATCTCCGCCGGGTAGATATTCTCACCCCCGGCAATGATCATGTCCTTTTTCCTGTCTTTGATGTAGAGTTTCCCCTCCTTGTCGAAGGCCCCCATGTCGGCCGTGTGGAACCACTGGCCGTTGAATGCCTCCGCCGTGGCCCCGGGGTTTTGGAAATATTCGCTGAAAAGCGCCGGGCTCCGGACGCAGATCTCACCGGTTTCCCCGGCCGGTACCTCCCGGCCCTCCGGGTCCATGATCCGGACCTCGGTGAAGGGATGGGGCCTTCCCACGGTACCCGGGTTCACGATCTTGCCCCGGTTTACGTTCATGGCGATGGTGGCGATTTCCGTCATGCCGTAATTGTCGCAGATATCCACATGGGGAAAGGCCTCGGCAAAGCGTTTTTTCAGCCCCGTCGGCAGGGGAGCCCCGGTGCAGCGCACCGTGTTCCAGGAGCTCAGGTCCCACCGATCGAGATCCGGGACCTGGAGTATGGCGTTGGCCACGGCCGGCACCATGGCAAATGTGTTGACCCGCTCCGACTGGATGCAGTCCAGCAGTTTCACCGGATCAAAGGAACGCATGATCACGCACCGTCCGAACTTCATGAGCTGGCTCACGGCGGTGATGGCGGCGGCCATGTGGAAAAAAGGGAGCGGATAGGCGGTGGTATCCGAGTGGCCGGATCTTCCCAGCATAAGGTCATACATGGAGGAATTGAGGATGCCCCAGATACTGTTCTCGTGGGTGCACAGCACCCCCTTTGGGAAACCCGTGGTACCCGCGGTGTACATGAGCATGGCGTAATCTCCGGGCCGGATTTCCAGGTCCGGTGGTGTGGCAGGGTGGGACGAGACCAGGTCTTCATAGTGCACCATGCCCGCAGGCGCCTCCCCGTCTACGCAGATGAAATGGCGCACCGTCTCCAGGTCGGGCCGCATCATCTGCGTAGAC
>CAZNLL010000006.1:0-57234 GCA_964573885.1 uncultured Desulfobacteraceae bacterium
TTCATAGAGGTCAAGGGCCTGTCTGAATCTCTCTTCCCTGTAAAGGACTTCGGCCAGGGCCATGGCCGCCGCCGTCCTCTGGGAAAAAATTCCCTGGAATTGCTCCAGCACATGACGGTAAGCCCCCTTGGCCTTGGCCCATTCATCGGCCTCAAAACAGATGTCACCCACCCGGTTCCAGGCCCCCATGGCCACCCTGGGCACCGATTCTTGATACTTCCGGGCAAGCCTTTTTAGGAGCCTGATTTGATCTTGGGAACCCGCAAGACCTGAATCTGTGAGACTTTGTCCCAGGACCCGATCAACGGCCCGGTCCGACCATTCGCCCACATCCGGGAATTGCTTGATGACGTCAATGTAGCCGGGGACGACATCCTGGATCCGGCCGACACGGCCGAAAAGGTCGGTCTTGACGACCATGGCCTCCGCTTTCTGAAACCGGGGGGATGCCGCGTCCCCGATGACCCTTTCAAGGATTCGGACGGATTCCAGGAGGGACCCGGGGGCCTTCCCCAGTTCCGCCAAGAGACGGGCCTGTTCGATCCGGCTACGGCCCTGAATCCTGGGGTTTTCCGGATGACGGGCGCACAAGGCCTCCAACTTGGTCAGGGCCTCCTCAAGGATGGCCTGTCGCTCTTCCGATTCAACGGCCCGCCCCCACCTCAGCCGGGCCGCGCCTTTAATGAGAGAAATACGACAAAGGGCCGCCTGGGGCTGGATCCCGCTGAAAGACCTCTCCACCAGGCGGAAGGATTGCCGGGCCGCGTCTTCCATTTGCATATCTTCATAGAGGCGCCCCATGAAAAGGGCGGCTTCCGCGGCAACCGGCCCCCGGGACCAAAAATTCTCCAGCACCCTGTAACAGGCAAGGACGGTCAAATGGTCGTCGGCCGGGACCTGTGAGTCCAGTTCCCGGACCAGATCCATTTGCGCCTTCGCGCTCGTGCGCTCCGGGATTTCTCCTTCCAGGGGCAGGGCCCACAGATTGCCCCCCCCGGCCCGAGAGGAAAGAAAATAGAGGCCGGAGGCCGTGGGCATGGGCTGGTATGCGGAATGGGAGCCCGAGGTCACGGGAAAGGCCAGGTCTTCGTGCCGCTCCACCGCAACCCGATAGATGACCGGGTTGTCCTCGAGGGTGATCTCCCCGTCCTGGTTCGTATCCAGGCCCAGTCGAGAAAAGTACACATATTTCCCGTTCCGGGACCAGGCGGGAAAGAGGTCCCGGCCCCCACCCCGGGTAAGGGGGAATACCTCCCTGGTTTCCAGGCTCAGGACAAATATATCCCCTCCGGGATCATCACGGAAGGAGACAAAGGCACAATACCGGCCTCCAGGGGACAGGGCCGGGAAGGCTCCGTCTCCCCCGGTCCCTAATGGCTCGGGGCGCCCCCTTTGAAGGTCCAGGGCCGCCAGATGAGGCCGGGGCTCCGCCGGGAAAGACTGGTGGAAATACAGGGTCTTGCCGTCAGGAGAAAAGGAAGGGGAGCCCTCTTCTGTTTCCCGCCCTGTAAGGCGTCTGGGAGGGGTGCCGGATTTATCCAGATCCAGTACGTAGATATCGCCCTTTACGTCGTATCCGGTGGCGGCAAAAGCGATCCTGCGGCCGTCAGGGGAAAAGGCCGGGTCTGACAAATCCCCCATGCCGCTCACCAGGCGTCTGGGTGGGGACGCATCCCCGGGATCCAGGGATTGGAGCCAGAGTCCACTCGACCCCCCGCGAAGAGACACGAAGGCCAAGTGCCTGCCACTGGGGGACAGGGCGGCATACAGGAGCGGATCCCCTTCAAAGGTCACCTGGACGGGACGGTTGACCGGTAAAGGCTTGGGCCCCAGTTGGGGCTCTTCAGGCCCGAAAAAAGAAGGGCCGGCGGATATCCCGGGCCCTTGCGTTGACCCCGTGAATATTCCTGCGCCGGGCAGGGTGGAGCAGGCCCCCACCGTCAGGAAAAACACCGCGAGCCCCCCCCTAAAGAAGCGGGCCATGTGAGGGACTATGGCCCTGTGCAAGGTCTGATGGATCACTTCTTGGTCACCCATGAACCGTCTTCCAATTGAATCTTTTCACCGGGGCGGGCGTTTTCCGCATTCAGCCTTCCAAAGACCTGATGGATCTCTTCCAGATCTTCTTCCGTCAAATGCTCGTTCACCGCCACCACCCGTTCCATGACCACGAGCCTGGCCCGGTTGACATCCTCCACCACCTTTTCAAACTCCCCTTTTCCATAGCGGCCTGCAAATGCCTTCAGATCCTCGGGCACGCCCTCTTTATCCATGTCAAAGGCGGTCAACAGCCCTCGGTTATTCTCCCCCACCCAGCCCAGGGCCTTAAAGGCCTCCACATCATCGGCGTGAAAGGCCAGGACCTGCACCGCCGCTACGGCGTCTTGTTGGTCCCCGCTTCTCTCAGGGGGGGGCTCCACCCGGCCCAGGGGATCCACCCCCCTCACAGAAGCCACCAGAAGGACGTCCTGGGTCAGGGCGTTGTAACTTCCCAAAACCTGGTTCTCCAGGGCCGTCCTCTCACTGACCACGTTCACCCGGACCTGGGCCAGGGTGCACCCTAAAAGGATACCAAGGGCCCATGCCATGAGAGTGCATCGAATCATAAACCGCCTCTTTTCTTGGGGGACAAAGGGAGCCATGAAAGGGTCCCGTCAGGGCCGATTTGAATGCCCCCCGCTCCAAGGGTATGGAGAAGGTTGTCAAGGGGGCCCAGCACAGAGAGTCCCTCGGCCAGGCGCCGGTGTATGGGCAAATCCGCCACATTAAGCCGTTCAATCCGGGGCAGTTCCAGCTGAAGCCCCTTGGCCTCCACCTCCCCTCTCAGGGAAAGATTGCCGTAAAGGATCTCAAATTCCACCCACCGGGGCGAGCCCATCCTCAGGAGCTTGCGCTGCTTGACAATGGTCTCGTTGCTCTCGTAGGGGTCCATCCTATAAAGGATCCTTTCCAGTACCTTGGAACCGATATGGTTCAAATCGACCGTAAGTCGAAGGCTGTTCAGGACGCGGCCCGGATCCTGGGAGAGGGGAAGCCACAGGGACAGCCGGCCTGAGATCTCCCCCTCTTCTCCGGAGATCTCCTCCAGGGATGAAGGTAACAGGGTTTCCGCCTTTAACCCTGAAAAGGCGCAGTCGGCTTCCAGGAAAAACCGCCCGTCCCGGCCACGGATGAAAAAAGACCCGGCCATGGTCCCGCCCATGACTCCCATTTCCATATAGTCTACCAAGGGCAGTCCGTTCTTGAAACGCAGGCCGAGTTCATAATGGGTTATGGCCAGGTCCAAGGGACCCAGCCGGACGCGGGCGGAATCGAACACCAGGGCCCGGCTGTGGGACAGACGCCCCTTTAGATCCCGCAGGACCCTCGCGGCCAGGGGATGATCCCTTCCTGGCCGGGAAGGCGCCCTGGGACCTTTGAGCACCTCCACGGAAAGGGGAGGGACCTCCAATCCTCCCGGACCGGCCCTTTCCTCTGTCCCTTTTAGGCGGTAGACCTTGTCAAAAAGGAAATGGCTCTCCAACCCCTTTACCGTGAGCGCTTCTCCAATTCCCATATCCAGACCGGGGCTCTCGAACCTCGCCGCAATCCTGATCTCCTCCCCTCCGGAAAGCCGGACCTCGGCATCCGCCTCCACAGGCCCCTTTAAAAAAAGGAGCGCGTCCCCTTTCTTAAAATCCTCATCAATATCGGCCTTGATCCTGCCGTGGACCTTTGCCTCCACCTGTCTTAGAAGAAGGGTTAAAGGGGATGTCCCCTTGAGGCCCAGCAGGTGATGGATCCCCTCCACCTCGCAGTCCAGGGATTCCTTCAAGTGTAGCCGGCCCATGGTCATGGTCTGGGAGAGGTTAAAGGTCTTAAGCCCTTTCTGGCGCCCCTTAAAGGAGAGGGTCACCTCCTCGGGCTCCTTGAACCTACCCACCATGGGCAGGGCCTCCACCTTACCGAAGAGAATTTTCCCTTCCACCTCTCCCTGTTTTATACCATTGCTCAGGACAAGCCTCAACGGTCGGGGCGACCCAATGCCGGAGGCCTTGACCCGTGAACCGTTCCTGAGGGTCAGATCCACTCCCAGGCCTTTGAGGGCCGCCGAAAGCTCCAGGTTTTCAAAAAAACGGATGCTCCCAAGCCTCTTTGCCAGGGGCAACTCTTTGCTCGCCAGCCTTTCAAGCTCTCCTTTTTCCGGCAAACGGCCCACGTACCGGAAATCCATTTCCACCTCGCCCTTTACCTCTCCTTGTAGCGGAATTCTGGGCAGGATAAGGGGCCCCGCCTTATTCAGGTCAACGGCGACCGTGGTCCGGGCATCCACCCCGGAGACCCCCAGGTCCTGGACCCCGGCCTCCACAGTGGCCTTGAACAGGTCCTCGACGGTGAGGGAGGCCGTCCCCCGGTCCACATCCACCCGAAGGGGCTTCAGGGAATGAAGACGGACGCCTTTAAGACGGGTTTTAAGGCCGAGACCCTTCTCAAGGGGCTCTTTGAGAAGACCCTGGACATAAAAGGTCGGGGCGGTGAGGGAAAGGCCTTTCACGTGAAAGAGGGCAGGCCCTCCTGGGCCCAGCTGGCATTCGGCCTCCAGGGCGTGCTCGATCACCGGGGCCTTACCAAGAGAGGGGAAACCAAGTCCTGTGATGGTCCCAGATTCTCGGAAGGCCATTGTGCCGGCCAGACCCAGGAGGGCCTTGGAGGAAGGGGTCAGTTTTTTGGCAAAGCCCTCGGCCGCCACATCTATACCGGCTTTGACAGGGGACCCGAACCCTTCTTTCAGCTCCAAGGCAGGTGCGGAAAGCGTGATCCTCTCCGCATGAACATCCAACCAGGGAGCGGAATCCATCACGCACCTGACCTCCAGAGACTGGCTGAGTTCAGGGATCTCGGCAAAGGAATCAACCCCCAACCCTTTGACGGCGGCCCTCTCCCGGAGGGTCACCACACCCTTGACCCCGAAAAGGGCTCGTGGAGACAAGGCCAGGTCTGTTGCATCAAGACGACAGGAAAAAAGCTCCATGCGGTCCAGCCGCACGGCTCGGGCACCCGCGTACAAGAGGCTTCCACACCTCATGTCCAGACTGATGCCCACCCTTGAGGGAAACAGGGCGTCCAGATCCATGGACCCTGACGAGGCATGGAGGGCCATATCTTCCACCCTTACCCGCCCCCCGGGAAGATCCACCTCCATGGGGGGGAGCCTCAATGAAAGGTCCGCCACCTTCACCTCGATCCTTCCTTCGGAGACAGGGCCCTTGACGGAAAGCCCCTCCAGGGTCAGAGGGATCACCCCCTCCCCCCCCTTTTCTTTCAGGGAGAGACGGAGCCAGGAAGGGAGCAGTTTCTCCGCCACCCCAAGGAGTTCTTTAAGATCCCAGTTCAGGGGGCCTAGAGAAAGATCCACAAAGGGGACGGCACCCTGCAGGCCCGTCACTTGTCCACGCCAGACCAGGCGGCTCCGCTCTTGTATTTGGAATTCCCCCTTTTCCACGGTGACCGTCCCCGTGGTCAGGTCCACCTCCCCCCTGTGGATTGCTGCGAGCCCAAGAGGCCCCAGGCCCTTCAGAGGCCCGGACCGCAGGCAAAGTCCCGTCCCCATCAATCGGGTGGCAAATCCAATGGATGATCCCGGGTCCCCGGAAAGCCTTGCTGTCAGTTCCAGGGCACCTGAGAATTCCGGCAGGGGGGAAGGAACAAAGGGGGCCACCACCCCGGCCAGGACGTCCAGGTCCGTTTGTACCTTTCCCTCTAATGCCCTGTCCCCAAGGCCGCCTTTGACTTCGAGCCGCAGGCCGGGAAACCGCCCCTGGAGGCTTAAGGAGGCCTCTTTGAGTGTCAAGGCCCGTTTCGTGATGAAATCCGAGACCCTGGCTTCCAGGTGAATTGGCGGCAGGGCCTCCCCTTGGACCGTGCCTTCCATATCCATCTTCAGGGTCAGAGGCCTGTGAAAAAGGGAAGGGACATTGCAGAAGGCGCTCCCTTCTCGGATTTCCAAACGCCTATTCAGGGCCCGGTCTTCCAGATGAAGGGAAAAACCCTTCACTTGAATGCTTCCACGGACATCACCGGAAAGAGGGAAAAAGAGAAGGGCCCGGGTCGTCTCCCGCTTCCCCTTCCTTTCAAAAAGAAAGGCCATATTGCTCCGCCCTCCCGCCTCCCGGATGAAATGGATATCCGCCCCTGTCAAGGTCACATCAAAGATCAGATCACCTTGGATAAGACGGCCCATATCTACAAAGACGGCCGCCTCTTTGAGGGACAGGAGGGGTTGAGGAGAAAAGGCGGGATCATCGGCGACGTGGAGGCCTTCCAAGGTGATCCCTTCGGACCAGGTCCATTTCAGGGCATCCACCCGCACGGGGCGCTGGAGGGTGTTCGTGACATGGGCCTCCAATCTTGCCCTGAACCACGCGGTGGAAACCACGGTGGGAAGGAAAAACAAGGCCGCCCCCAAAAGGACAAGGACAACGAGCAGCCCGCAGCACAGCCGGAGAAACCATCTCCAGGCCCACTGCAATGAAGCCTTCGCCCTTACCGGTCCGGGGGGTGGCTCGGGACCATTTTTCGCTGGGCTGGCAACGTCGGAATCGACCAATTGCTGTGCCTCCCTCTTGATATCAAGTTACCCCATGCACCCCCAATGATCAACCTGCTTTTGGGAAGTCCGTCCCATAGCCCTTGACACCCCCACCCCCCTTACCTACTCTGGTGTGGGGGCGCTTGTTGCTCCCGTGAATCCAACCACCCGTCAGGAGGCTACAATGGCTTTGAGGGAATCGGAATTCGTGTCCTGTGACGTCCTTGTCATCGGGGGAGGCGGCGCTGGACTGAGGGCGGCCATCACGGCCAGAGAAATGGGGGCACGGGTCACCATGGTCTCTAAATCCCGCATTGGGTACGGGAATAACACGTACCTGTCAAAAACCGCCTTTGCCGCGGCCCTTGGGGACCCTGACCCCAGGGACAATCCGGAAATCCATTTCAAAGACTCGGTCATGGGCGGCCGCTTTCTCAATGACCAGGGGCTCCTGAGGATCATGACCCGGGAGGTGGGCTCCCAGATACCCTTTCTGAAAAAATGCGGGGTCACCTTTCGCAAAGAGGAGGGAAAGATCGCCTTCACCCATGTTCCCGGGCACACCTATCCGCGGCATGTGTGGGGGGAAAGACAAACTGGAAAGGATTATACCCTCCCCTTGAGGGCTTACGCCCGGAGGATCGGGATCCGCTTTGTCGAAAAGGTATTCATCACCCGGCTCTTCCGCTCAGACCAGGGATTCACCGGGGCGGCCGGCATCGACGCGACGGGAAAGTTCTTCATTTTTGCGGCCGGGTCCGCGGTGGTCGCTACAGGGGGGTTTTCCCAGGTCTATCTCTATACCAACAATGCGTCAGGTATGAGCGGTGACGGGATCGGTCTTTGCTATGACCTGGGTATCCCGGCCAAGGACATAGAGTTTACCCAGTTTTATCCCACGGCCACCGGGCACGGTGCCACCCATATCCTCCTCTATGAGGCCTTTGTGTTCAGGGCGGGAGGTATCCTCAGAAACGCCGGGGGGGAGGACATCATCGCCAAACACGGGCTGGACGATCCCCTGGCCATGACCCGGGACCGGCTTGCCAGGGCCATTATGGAGGAAATCCACCAGGGCCATCATGTGGAAGGCGGGGTCCTCATGGATCTGGGCGGCGTGCCCTCGGAGGATATCAATCGGCTGAAACACCTGCTGCCGCCGGGGAGTTCCCCGGATCAAAGGCGGTTCATCGTCTCCCCCACGGCCCACTTCTGTATGGGAGGGATCGTGGTGGACAAAAACGCCGCAACCCGGATCCCCGGACTCTTTGCGGCAGGGGAGGTCTCAGCCGGGGTTCACGGGGCAAACCGGCTGGGGGGCAATGCCCTGGCAGAGGTCTTTGCCCTTGGAGGGGTCGCAGGACGAAACGCCGCGCTGGCCGCCCGGGACTTGAATCCTTCCCAAAGGGCGGAAAGGGAAGCGGCTCAAGAGAAAGAGCGCCTTGAATCCCGTTTTTTTCAAGGGGAAAAGGACTTGAGGACCCTTCGTCGCTCTATCAAAGAACTCATGTGGAACCAGGCGGGGATCATCCGAAACAAGGCGGGCCTGGACCGTGCCCTGGAGCACCTGGACGGGCTTAAGGCCTCCCTGGCCGAATGCCGCATCAAGGATGGAAAGGCCCTCATCAAGTCTCTGGAGTTGGAAAACATGCTTCTCCTCTCTCAAATGGTCTGCCGGGCCGCCCTTTTAAGGACTGAAAGCCGGGGGGCCCATTTTCGCAGCGATTATCCGGAGGAAGATAACCGGCGGTGGCTGCAAAACGTGGTTGTACAAAAGGTCGATTCCGAAATGACCCTGCAAACCATACCGGTCTCCTTGGACCCGGCCGGTCCCCGGCCCTGAATTCCGCCGGGATCTTACAGGGGCTTTTCGGATATAAATTGATTGACAAGTCAATCAATTTTTGTTTCACTCCGGGGCCATGAAAAGAGGCCCTTCTCCAATGAAGAAGGACAAAGAGGCCGCTATCTTCGAGGGCGCCCTTAAGGTCATCAAACAAAAGGGCTTTCATAAGGCCAGGATGTCCGACATTGCCAAGGAGGCCGGTATCTCTTACGGCTTGGTGTATCACTATTTTAAAAACAAGGAAGACCTCTTTGACAGCATCATCAACCAGTGGTGGAACGGCCTGTTCCAATTGATCGGCAGGATTTCAAGAGAGACCTGGCCCGTGTGGGACAAACTCAAAGGCCTCATTTTTTATTTTCTGGACACCTATCAAAAAAACCCTGAACTGGTAAACATCTTTATCACAGAGATTTCCAGGTCCTCGACCAACCTCACCACAAACCGGCTGGAGCGCTTCAAGGAATTCATGGCCCTCACCGAAGCCCTCATTGAAGAGGGCCAGAGGCAGGCCATGCTCCGGAACGATTTCAGGCCCCGATACCTGACCTATATCTTTTTGGGTGCCCTTGAGACCTTTGTGTCCGCCATGGTCCTGGAAGACCAGAAGATCAGAGGGGACGGCCAGAAGGAGAGAATTGCAGGAAGCATCCTGGAGGTCTTCTTGAATGGGGCAAAAACACAGGACAGTAAAGGATAATCGTTAAGGGGGAAGCATGGAGTTTTCGTTCAGCGAAGAACAAATGATGTTTAAGGATCAGGTCATGCGCTTTGCCCGGAAGGAAATCACCCCCAGGTCCATGGAACACGATCTTAAAGGGGAATTCGATTTTCATGCCTTCCGAAAGCTCGGGGAATTCGGCATCCTGGGGCTTCACTTTCCAGAGGAATTGGGGGGAAGCGCCGCGGATGTGGTCACCTCCACGGTGGCCGGGGAAGCCTTGGGCGAGGCGGGTGTGGATGGGGGGTTGACCCTCTCTTACGGTGCCCACACCTTCCTTTGCGCCGATACCATCTTTGCCCACGGAACCGATGCCCAGCGGCAAAAGTATATTCCCGCCCTGGCCTCGGGTGAATGGATCGGATGCATGGGCCTGACAGAACCCGGTGCGGGTTCTGATGTGGCCTCCATCACCACGCGGGCTGAAAAAAAAGGGAGCGGTTATGTGCTGAACGGCAATAAGATGTTCATCACCAACGGGCCTGTGGCGGATGTGGCGGTGGTCTATGCCAAGACGGACAAAGCGCTTAAACACGCCGGCATCTCCGCTTTTATCGTTGAAAAGGGGACCCCCGGCTTCACCGCCGGGGAAAAGCTCATCAAGATGGGCGTCAGAAGTTCCCACACCTCTGAACTCATTTTTGAAGACTGCGAAATACCCGAGGAGAACCTCCTGGGCGAGAAGGGCGCCGGTTTCCTCATGGCGCTCCAGACCGTCGAGTGGGACCGGAGCACCCTCATGGCACCTTTCTTGGGATCCATGACCTACACCCTCCACAAATGCATTCAGTATGCCAAAGAACGCATCCAGTTTGGCCGGCCTATCGCCCATTACCAGGCCATAAAACACAAGTTGGCGGATATAAAGATATTCATTGAGGCGGCCCGGTCCCTTATCTACCGAATCGCCTGGTGCAAAGACCAGGGAAGGCCTCTCAATCACAAAGAGGCGGCCGTGGCCAAGCTTTTTCTCGGTGATTGGAGCCTTGAGCCGGCCAACGGTGCAGTCACCCTCCACGGCGGTTACGGCTACTGCCATGAATACGAGGTGGAACGAAATTTCAGGGATAGCCGTCTGGCACCCATCGGCGGGGGCACATCAGAAATTACCAAAAGGATCCTGGTGAAACTCATGTAGCCGGTCCGGTGCCCCGGTCCAGGTTCGGAGGCCCGGAAATCATACAAGAAAACCCTTTTTTATTATATGGTGGGGAAAAGCCATGGATTTTGACTTCTCGGAAGCAGAGATCGCCTTTTGCGAAAAGCTCAAAGGACTCCTCGGCTCGGTTCCTGAAAAAGGCCTGAGCCGGTTTGAAAAGGATAAGGTCCAGGAAAGCCGGAAAGGGCTTTTGGATTGGCTGGAGAAATTGGCCGGGGTGGATTACCTCTCCCTGGGGATGGATCCGGGGAGCCACGCGGTAACCCTTACGGCGGCCCAGGAAGAACTGGCCGCACTGGACCCCTCCCTGTTCCTCGCCGCGGAGGTGAGTGCCCGGATTTTTGGTCGCCTCCTGGCGGTCTACGGGACCCCGGAGCAGAAGGAAAAGATCCTCCCCGGTGTGACCGGGGGGCGCCTCATCGGCGCCGTAGGCCTCTCGGAAGGGGGCATGAATATAGAAAACGAGCCCCTCGGCACCCGGGGGGTGAAAAGCGATACCGGCCTTTTGGTCTCGGGCACCAAGGCCCATGTGGTCAATGCCCCTGTTGCGGACTGGTTCGCTGTGGCCGGCAACTTTGAGCAGGGTCCGGCCTTTTTCTTGATGGAAAACGGCCATGAGGGCCTTTCTCTGAGCCCCGGGTTCACCATGACCGGATATAGGGGTGTGGCCGTCTCCACCCTCACCCTGGAAAAGGCCCCTGTCCCGCCGGACCGGGTTATCGGCCCTTTCAAGGACGATCAACGCTTTAAGACCGTCCGGTCCTGGGAAGACCAGATCCTTACCGCAGCCGGGCTTGGAGTGATGAAAGCCGCTTATGAGACCGCCCGCAACCATGCCAAAACCCACATGAGCGGGGGCAAACCCATTATCGCCTATCAGGAAGTAGGCTTTAAGTTGTCGGAAATGCTCACCCTCTTCCAGACGGCCCAATTGCTGGCCTACAGGGCGGCCTGGATGGTGGAAGCCGGCCAAAGGGAGGCCCCGGTGGTGGCCCATTGCGCCAAGGTCTTCTGCGCCGAATCCGCGGAAAAGGTGGCCAGCGAGGCCCTCCAGATTCTGGGGGCTCAGGGCTGCCTCCAGGGCAACCCGGCAGAAGAGGGTTATTGCAACGCCAAATACCTTCAGGTGGCGGGGACGTCCACGGAGATCTCGCGCATGAAGATCGGGGACGGGGTTTTAGGGTGATTTTTCAACAAGGGGGAGAGACATGAGCGAAGACTTGCTCTACGAAGTCAAGAACGGCAGGGCATACCTCACCATTAACAGGGAATCCAAGAGAAACGCCATCAGCCAGGAGGTGATCATGGCCTTAATGGATGACCTGGACAAAGCCGATAAGGACGAAAAGGTGCGAGCCGCCTGTCTCACGGGTGCCGGGGAAAAGGCCTTTTGTTCGGGAGCGGATCTGGCCGCCGGCCTGGGTGGGCGCCGGGACGGTCCCCAGGTGGGGCCACACAACTATGCGCAGTTGCTCAAGAAGATGGTCCGGTTCGGCAAACCGCTGGTGGCCCGTGTGAATGGGCCCTGCCTCGCAGGAGGGCTGGGCCTGATGCTTGCCTGCGATATCGTGATCGCCCGGGATGACGCCTTTTTCTGTACCCCGGAGGTCAACGTGGGGATTTGGCCCATGATGATCGGCGCCCTTATTTATCGCAATGTGCCCAGGAAAAAGGCCGTGGATATGGTGCTCACCGCCCGCCGGATACAAGCCCTTGAGGCGGAACAAATCGGCCTCATCACCCGGGCGGTGGCCCCGGACCGATTGGATCAGGAAGTGGAGGAAACCCTGAGCCTTCTCGCCTCCAGGAGTCCCATAGGCGTCCGAATCGGGAAGGATGCCTTCCGGGTCATGAGCGATATGCCCTTTGAAGAGGGAGTGGACTATCTGTGCGAGGCCCTGGGAAGAGTGGCGACCACAGAAGACGCCGCGGAAGGGATGAGCGCCTTTCTGGAAAAACGAAAACCACAGTTCAAGGGAAGGTAGCGACGGCCACGTCCAAGGAAAACCAGGCGGTAAAGGCGGCCAGGATGAAACAGGACCAGGGCCGGGGAACAGGAGGGAAAATGATGCAATTTGAGCTGGGCAAGAGCTACGACGAACTGGAAATCGGGGAAACGGCGAGCTTTACCAAGACCATTACAGAGACGGATGTGTATCTCTTCGCCGGGATCAGTGGAGATTTCAATCCCATGCACGTCAACGAGGAGTTCGCCAAGCTGACCCCCTTCAAGACCAGGATTGCACACGGGGCCCTTCCACAGAGCCTCATGGCCCCTGTGCTGGGCACCAAACTGCCCGGTCTGGGCACCGTGGCCCTGGAGGTCACGTGCCGCTTCAAGGCCCCCACCTATTTCGGGGATACGGTCACGGCCCAGGCCACGGTTTCGGAAAAGCTCGAAGACAAGCGCTGGATCCGCTTGACCCTTTTATGGACAAACCAGCGGGGAGAAACCGTGGCGGAAGGAAAGGCATTGGTCATTCCACCGCCCAGGCAGTCAGATCTCCTCGGGAAATAGGACGCCGGGCCGGGAGACAGGGGAAAAACCTTTAACTGCTTCGAGGTATAAGAAAAAATGAAACATCCCTGGTTTAATGAAGATCACGAGATTTTTCGCAAGACCGTCAGGAAATTCACGAAAGAAGAGCTGGCCCCTCATGCCGGCGAGTGGGAGGAAAAAAAAGATTTTCCCAACTGGATCTTTAAACGGGCCGGGGATCTGGGTCTCCTTGGGATTACCTATCCTGAAGAGATAGGGGGCTCGGGCTGCGACTATTTTTATAAGGTCGTGTTCTGTGAGGAACTCCCGAACTCGGAGTGTGGGGGCGTTAATATGGCCCTTTTGGTCCAAACGGATATGGCCTCCCCCCCCATCAACATCCTCGGCACAAAAGCGCAGAAAGAGGCCTACCTGAGACCCATCATCACGGGGGACAAGATTGCCGCCATAGGCGTGACAGAGCCCAACGCGGGCTCCGATGTAGCCGCCATGAGGACCACGGCCCGCAAGGATGGGGGTGACTATGTGATTAACGGGACAAAGATGTTCATTACCAACGGAGATCGCGCCGATGTCATCACCCTGGCCGCCAAAACAGATCCCAGCAAGACCTATGACGGAATCAGCCTCTTTTTGGTGGATACGAGCCTGCCCGGGTTCTCTGTGAGCCGCAGGCTTGAAAAGATGGGAATGCACGCCTCGGACACCACCGAGCTTGTCTTCGACAATGTCAGGGTTCCCCGGGACAGGCTGCTCGGAGAAGAGAACAAGGGTTTTTATGAGGTGATGATCAACTTCCAGGGCGAACGCCTGGTGGCGGCTATTTCCTCCATGGCTGGAGCGGCCTATGTCCTGAATAAAACGATCAAATACGTCAAAGAAAGAGAGGTCTTTGGCAGACCCCTGAGTAAATTCCAGGTGACACGCCACAAGATCGTGGATATGCTTTGTGAGATCGAGGCGGCGAGGCATTATGTCTATTATTGCTGCTGGCTCTATGATCAAGACAGGAACCCGGTCAAAGAGGTCTCCATGGCCAAAATCATTGCCACGGAAATGGCCTTGAGGGTCCTTCACCAGTGCATACAGCTCCACGGCGGGTACGGCTACATGAAGGAATACGAGATTGAACGGGCATACAGGGACGCCCGCTTGGCCACCATCGGTGGGGGCGCCACAGAGGTGATGAAGGAAATCATCGGCCGCCTGGAAGGGATATAGGTGATCCTTGGTTCAGGTCCGGGTTTCTAAACCCCATCATTTCTAAGGAGGAAAAAGAAAAAAAATGAGTGAACCCGTCAAAAAGGCGAAAAGGGTAGAGGTCAGGGCTCCCATGTCGGGCGTCTTCTACAGACAGCCGTCTCCGGACAAGCCCCCCTATGTAGAGAAAGGGGACAGGGTGAAGAAAAAGCAGATCCTCGCCCTTTTAGAGACCATGAAGGTTTTTCAAAAGATCAAGTCCCCTGGGGAGGGCAAAATCGTGGAGATCGCCGCGGAAAATGAGAGCACCCTCAAAGACAATGATCTCATGTTCGTTATAGAGGCCGATTAGGGGGCGGCCGGATCACCATGTTTTCCAAGATACTGATTGCCAACAGGGGGGAGATCGCCGTCAGGATTATTCGGGCCTGCCGGGAGTTGGACATAAAAACCGTAGCGGTTTACTCGGAGGCGGACGAATCCTGCCTGCACGTTCAACTCTCGGATGAGAAGGCCTGTATCGGCCCGCCCATGAGCTCCAAGAGCTACCTCAACATGGGAGCGATTATCCAGGCGGCCAAGGAGAGCGGGGCCCAGGCCGTCCACCCGGGCTATGGTTATCTTGCAGAAAGCGAGGATTTCGCCAAGGCCTGTCAACAGGAGGGCCTGGTATTTATCGGCCCCACCCCGGACAACCTGCGCCTGGCTGGAGATAAAATCACCGCCAAGAACCGGGTTAGAGATGCAGGCGTACCCGTCATCCCCAGCAGCGCGGGTGGGGTCAAGACCGAGGATGAGGCCCTGGCACTGAGCGAAGACATGGGATATCCGGTCATGATCAAGGCCTCAGGGGGGGGTGGAGGCCGGGGAATCAGGGTCTGTCTGGAACGGGAGGCCCTGATGGAGGAATTTTCCGTGGCCGGGATGGAGGCGGGTGCAGCCTTCGGCAAAGATGAACTTTATCTGGAAAAATACATTACCCATCCCCGCCATATCGAATTCCAGGTCCTGGCGGATGCATCAGGCCATGTGATCCATTTGGGGGAGCGGGAATGCACCATACAAAGGCGCTACCAGAAACTTATAGAAGAATCCCCTTCCCCGGCCTTGAGCGAACCCCTCAGAGAGGCTATGGGCCGTGCAGCGGTGACCGCGGCCGAGGCGGTGGGATACTTTAACGCCGGCACCGTGGAATTCCTCATGGACAAAGACGGCCACTTCTACTTCATGGAGATCAACGCCCGGATTCAGGTGGAGCATCCTGTCACCGAACTGGTAACCGGTATTGACCTGGTTAAAGAACAGATCAGGCTTGCCTTTGGAGAGGACTTAGGCTACACCTCGCACGATGTGCAGCGACGGGGCTGGGCCATAGAATGCCGCATCAACGCCGAAGACCCGGACAGGAACTTCCTTCCCTCCCCGGGCGTCATTGAGGCCTATGTGCCCCCGGCCGGTTTCGGGGTGAGGCTCGACACCCATCTTTATCAAGGCTACGAATTGCCCATATATTATGACTCCCTCATCGCCAAGCTTATTTCATACGACTTGACCAGGCACGGGGCCATCGGGGTCATGAAGAGGGCCCTCCGGGAGTTCGTGGTGAAGCCCCTGAAAACGACCATACCCCTTTACCTCAAGGTGATGGATGATCCCTTTTTTCAAAAGGGTGATTTTGATACGGGCTTTATTGAAAAATTTTTGCCCGAGGAGGAAGATTGAGGCGCTTTGCCGCCGTCATCGGACATCGGGAGCCAAGGAGAGAAGGCTATGGGAGAATGGATGGACGGCTACCTTGCCAAGCTGTTTAAGGACCGCCAGGAAAACCTTGAAGGGGGCGGCCCGGACCGTATCGAAATCCAGCATCAACTGGGCAAGCTCACGGCCAGAGAGAGGATCGACCGCCTGGTTGACGCAGGGACCTTTGAGGAAATGGGCTCTGTGGTGAGGGACATGCGGCCCCCTCTGGACGAACGGCCCAGGCCCAGCCCCTCGGACGGCGTGGTCATGGGCCTGGCCAAGATCAAGGGTCGTCCCGTCATGGTCTACTCCATGGATTTTACGGTGATGTCCGGCGCCCTCGGGGACCAGGCCGCATGGAAGCTCGCCGACCTCACCCAGATGGCCGGTCAAAACAAGATGCCCATTGTGGGCATGGTGGACTCCGCCGGGGAGAGGCTCAGCTTCAAAGGGGGGGATACAGGGATGAACGGCCTGGCCCAGTTTCTGAGGAACCTCTGTCTTTACTCCGGAGTGGTTCCCAGAATCACCCTGCTTTTGGGTCCCTGCACGGGGACCCTGGCCGTTATGCCTGTCCTCTCCGACTTCCTCATTATCCACCGGGATACGGGTTTTCTCTGGTTAGGGGGGGACAAGGAATCGGAGGAAGCGGGCACCGCTGAATTCCATATGGAAAAAAGCGGCCAGTGCGATTTCATCGCCCGCAGCGACGAGGACGCCATTGACAAGGCCCGCACATTGCTTGATTACCTGCCCCAGCATTGCTGGGACAAGCCCGCTTTCCAAGAAACCGGGGATGGCCCCGAGAGGCGGGAAGAAGACCTGGTGGATGTGATGCCTGATGACCCCAAGTTTACCTATGATATGCACGAGGTCATCGAGCGGATCGCGGACAACGGCCTTTTTCTGGAAATCAAGGAGGACTTCGCCCCCCATTTGATCGTGGGTTTCTGCCGCTTCGGCGGCCACGTGGCAGGGGTGGTGGCCAACAACCCTGATGAGCTCAGCGGCATCCTGGAGCCTGATTCCTCGGACAAATACGACCGGTTCATGATGTTCCTGGACGCCTTCAACATCCCCCTGGTGACCCTGGTGGACACCACGGCCTTCCCTCCGGGCGACCGGTGGGAGCGGCTCGGCGTGATCAGGCATGGTGCGAAATTACTCCATGGCTACTCCCACCTCACCTGTCCCAAGGTGACCATGGTCTTGAGGCGATCCTATGGAGGAGCAAACATTGTATTAGGCTGCTCCAAGATGTTCCCTGACTTTGTCTATGCATGGCCCACGGTGGAATTCGCTCCCACCGGTCCTGAGACCGTGGTCCATGCCGTGTTTCACAAAGAACTGGCCAAGGCCAAGGAGGAGGGCAATTACGACGAGGTCTATAACTTCCTCCTGAGCATTCTCAAAGAGCAATTTTCGGTCATGACCATGGGCAAGTCCTGGACCACTTATTATACCGTCCATGAAGTGATCCACCCCAGGGATACGCGGCCCAGGATTATCAAGGCCATTCAGGCGACAATCGACAAACAGGAAACCCTACCCTTGAAAAAGCGGTATATTAAACCCGCTTAAAGAAGAAAAGAGGTGACCCTATGGGGCAGAGGATGGATGATGCGCTCCGGAGACTGAGACAGATCCGGGAAATGAACCTGGTGGGGGGAGGAGAAGAGCACATAGAGAGACAACACGGCCGGGGCAAATTGACGGCCCGTGAACGTATCGAACGTCTCCTGGACCCTGGCACCTTCGCCGAACTCGGGTCTTGTGTGGATACCACGGGTTCGCGAATCGACGGCCGGGAGTCCCAGGCCCCCTGTGACGGGGCCATTATCGGCACAGGCTTGGTGGATGGAAGGCGGGTCGCCGTCTACGCCAGCGATTTCACCGTGCTCGGAGGTTCCATCGGATCCCAGCATCTCATGAAGTGTGGCAGGCTTCTGGTCCTCGCGGCGACCTGGGGCGTCCCCATGGTGTGGTTGCTGGATTCCTCCGGGGGAAGGCTGGGCTACCGGGACGTCCCTCCCGCCGGCATCGACTGGTATTTTGCGCTGGAATCCAGGTATTCAGGGGTCATTCCTCAGATCAACGCCCTCATGGGACCGTGTATCGCCGGCCAGGCCTATGCCCCCACCCTTTGCGATTTCCTCCTCATGAGCAGAGGCACGAGCAACTTGTGGCTCGGGGGACCCAGGATGACTCAGGCCGCCACATCTGAGAAGATCGCCAAGGACGTGGGCGGCGCCGACTATCACATGGTCCACACGGGCACATGCGACATTGTGGGTCAAAATGACGAAGACACCATCGGCCGCACCCGCGAGCTGCTGGGCTACCTTCCGTCCAACTACCGGGAAAAACCGCCCCTTAAACATTCCACCGACCGCCGGAACCGCGAAGTACCAGAACTCTTAGACATGGTTCCCGATGAGTATGATGAACCCTATGACATGCACGACGTCATCCGGAGCCTGGCGGACGAAGGGGAATTCCTCGAGATCAAGAATGAATATGCCAAAAACCTGATTACCTGTTTTTGCCGATTCGACGGGAGGCCGGTGGGTGTGGTTGCGAGCAACCCCGCCGAGCCGGGAAGCATCGTGGAGCCCAATTGCTGTGACAAATATTATCGATTCCTCCAGGTGCTGGACGCCTACAACCTTCCCCTGGTAAACCTTGTGGACACGCCCCCCGTGGTTTCCGGTGAATCCCAGGAACAACGGGGTTTATTGAGGCACTTCGGCAAAATACTGGACACCTATGCAACCGCCACCATCCCTAAGATAACGGTGGTCTTGAGGGAGGCCTATTCTGATGCGGGGAGCATTATTATGGGTGTGGGCAAGGCAATGGGCGGGGATGTCTGCTACGCCTGGCCCGCAGCCAGGTTTGCCGTGGAGGCGTCCACCGCGGACTATCGCCGGCTTTACGGAAAAGGGATTGAAGAGGACGCCTACGAGGGATACCTCAACAGGTCCAGGGAAAAGGTGGATGTCTTTGAGGCCGCAAGGAGTTGGACCGCCCAGATGGTTGATGAGGTGATCGAACCCAAGAATACGCGGCTTAAGATTATCGAGGCCCTGGAGGTGACAGAAAACAAAGAAGAGGGCCTCCCTCCCAGGGCCAAGGGACACGGCACACCCCCAACCTGATCAGGGAAGGTGAACGCCCATTCACCAGGGGCGCATTATCCGTTTTTTAATCCGGTCATGCCTCCAAATATCCTCTTGACAAATGCGGCGGCGACCTATTAGAGTAACCTCCAACATTTCTTGTATCACTCTCATGGAGTTAAACTCATTATAACCACTGAGCGGGAATATCCATTTTGATATCGTTCACTGTGCGGTTAGACTCCTTCTCTTCTTCGGTCCCTCCTTTTGAACCTGTCAGGGTATTCCGAGATGTAAATCCTACACCTTCGATAAAAACCTCTAACACGATATCGGCAAAGCTTCACTAACCCGTCTTTGTTATTGCCGGTGGGCCTTTCCCGGCCCCCGAAGGACTTTAAAGGAGGTGAGAGGCAACCGTCTTGGATTCGCGTCCGTCCACATTTAACAGGAGAAGTCCCGGGAGCGGATTTTTCCAGAGGAGGAGGAGTCATGCAAAAGAGAGTATGGTATTTTTTGTCGTTCATTCTGGCCCTTCTTTTGTTAGGAACCAACCCCCTGTCAGCCAGAGAAATCAAGGTCCTCTCCCAGTTTCCCATGAGCGGTCCCGTCGGTTCCCTCCCTGAATTTGGATGGGGCTATATCGACGGAATGAAGTGGGTCAACAGCGAAGGGGGCGGCGTCAACGGAAAAAAGATCACCTGGTTCCTGGAAGACATGCGGTACAGCCCCAAAGTGGAAGTGGCCAACTTCAACAAGCACTGCGCGGAGCACAGCAAAGACGAGTTTCTCATGGCCACAGGATACATCACGGGCGGGCTCAAGCCGCTCATCGACAAGGTCAATAAAGAAGAAAGGATCCCCTGGCTTGACGGCTCATACTCCAGTGAGATCTTCGGGGCCGAAGGCGGACCTTCCAAATATCCCTATTATTATTCCCTGGGAGCCACTTACGGGGATCAGATCAAAACCCTGATCAAGTGGATCAAGGACAACCACGTGGGGAAAAAGACCCCCAGGATCGGATTTGTTTACAGCCCCACCGCCTGGGGCAGGGACGGCACCCCGGAAGGGATCGCCTATGCCAAGGAACTGGGCTTTGATGTGGTGGCGGAGATCGAATACCCTTACAGCGCCACCTCGGCCACCAATGAATGTATGTCCCTGAGAAAGGCCAGGGCCGGGTACGTGATCTACCATGGTTATTCCGGGGCCTCAGGGTGTACGGCCATTTTTTTCAAGACCGCCCAGAAGATCTTGAAAGGGGTCCAGCTCATGGGCACCCACTATACCACCGGCAGGATGCCCATCCTCGTCGCCCAGGACGCCTATGACGGTTACGTGGGCGTGGCCACCCGGCCCTTCCTGGACGCCATTCCGCGATCAAAGACCCCTATGCTCAACCCCATGGTCAAGCTCGCCCATGAATTCGCCAAAAAGTACAGGCCGGAGGCCTACACCAAAGGCATCAAGGAAGGGGGCATCAAGGATATGTTCCTCTATCTCGAAGGCCTCAGTTACGCCTTCTTGATCCAGCATGCCTTGACCCTGGCGGATAATGCCGGTGATCTCACCCGGGAAGGGGTCAACAAGGCCCTCAACAACATGGTCTGGGATTTCAACGGGATGTTCGGCGGGAAGGAATTCTCTTACGCCTCTCACACCATCCCCATGCTGAGGATCTATCTGGCAAAGGTTAAAATGGTTGATGTGGGCGGTAAATCCGTACCCACAGGGGTGGTCGCTCCCATCAGCGAATGGATCGATACCACCAAGGTCGAATGGTAGGGAGAGCGGGCCTGACCATTCAACAGGATCCCACACGGTTTGCCTGTGTGGGATCCTCTCCCGATTAGGCTTCCACAAATACTGACCCGGGCAAGTTCCACAGGCCTTGCCCGGTTAAGCGGTTGGGGAAAACTCAGGATCTGGTTCATTTCATCCAATTGATGACTAAAACCCAGAGCTTGGGTTCACCATTGACAAATTCATGGACTTAGCCACCAGGAGGCTTTCATGATCGACCTTCTTCAGGCCCTCGGCTCCGGCGTGTTAATCGGCTTGGTTTACGCCCTCTTAGGCCTATGTATTGTGATCATATTCAAGGCATCAGAGGCCTTTAACTTCGCCATTGGGGAATTCCTGGTTATCGGTTCCTTCCTTTTCTATGTCCTGTTTTTTGATTTCGGACTCCCTTTTCTTATCGCCCTGCCTCTGGGTCTGCTGGCCGCCGCGGTGGTAGGTGCCATCATCGAGAGGTTGATGATCAAACCCCTTCTCGGTCGGTCTCCCCTCTCCATGACCATCATCACCCTGGGTTTGATGTTCTTCCTGCGGGCCTGTATACAGCTGATATTCGGTTCCCACAGTTACTCCTTTTTTCTGGAGATGCCGGATATCACCCTGGAAGTGGGTATGCTCCTTTTTCTCTCCGATCCCATCTGGGCCGGCATTTTTTCGGTGACCACCTTTGTCCTGGTCATTCTCTTCCTGTTCCGAACCCGCTGGGGCCTGGCCATCCGGGCCACATCCGAGAATCAGGCAAAGGCCATGGCCTTTGGCATAAATGCCCGCCTGATCCTTCTCATCGTCTGGGCCCTCAGCTCCGCCTGCATCGCCGTGGCCGGGATTATGATCTCCAATTTCGGGGCCCTTTCCACCATGTCTTCCATCGTGGGCCTCCGGGCCATCCCGGTGGTGCTCATCGGGGGAATGGACAGCATCGGGGGCGCCCTGGTGGGGGGGATTATTGTGGGAATCTGTGAATCCCTTGCCGGCACCTATATCGACCTGATCGGGTTCAAGGATGTGGCCCCTTATATCCTTCTCTTGATCGTGCTGCTCATCCGGCCCTACGGTCTTTTTGGAACCGTCCGGATCGAAAGGGTTTAATCATGCTGGCCATAGAAAACCTCCGAGTTGTCTATCATGACGTCATCTCCGTGCTGAACGGCATCTCCCTGATGGTGCAAGAGGGAGAGCTCCTCATCATTATCGGGGCCAACGGGGCCGGCAAAACCACCCTGCTGCGGTCGGTGGCCGGGATGATCGACTTCTATGACGGGGATATCATCGAGGGTGACATCAAGATAGGGGGGACCTCCATCAAGGGCCTTGATGCCACCGATATCATGAAGCGCCACAGCCTCACCTATGTCATTGAGGACCGTCCCGTATTCTGGTATCTCACCATTGAAGAGAATCTCGGGGTGGCCTCCTTTTCCAGGCGGGACCGGGATATAAAAGGGGATATAGAACAGGTCTACCAGCTCTTTCCCATGCTTCGGAACCTGAAGAGCCGGAACGCCGGTTACGCCTCCGGCGGGGAACAGCAAATGCTTGCCATCGGCATGGCCCTCATGACCAGGCCCAAGATCCTGCTCCTGGACGAGCCTTCCCTGGGTCTTGCACCGCTCATCACCCAGGAGCTTTTCGGCGCCATCAAAAAACTGAACAGCACAGGGATCACCATTGTCCTTGTGGAACAAAACGCCCACGCCGCTTTGAACATCGGCAACCGGGGCTACGTGGTTGAAACGGGCCGCATTGTTCTTGACGGCAACGCCCAGGAACTCCTGGCCAATGAGGATGTCAGGGAGTTCTACCTGGGCTCCGGGAAAAAGGAACGGAAGAGCTATAAAGATGCCAAGCGATACAAGAGACGGAAACGATGGTTGTAAGCGCTGAAAAAAAGGATACGGTTTTGGACGTGGACAACGTGCATCTCTCTTTTGGCGGAGTCAGGGTGCTCCACGGCATCAGTTTGCGTGTCCACAAGGGAGAAATTTTCTCCATTATAGGCCCGAACGGCGCCGGAAAGACGAGCCTGTTGAACTGTATCAACATGCATTACCGGCCGGAGAAGGGGGAAATCATCTTTGCCGGAAAGCCTCTTAAAGGCCTTAAACCCCATACCGTGGCCGCCCTGGGCGTAGCCAGGACCTTTCAAAAGGTGGAACTCTTCCACGGGATGACGGTTTTGGACAATATCAAACTGGGGCGCCACTTCCTCATGAAGTTCTCCTTCCTGGGCAGCTTTTTCCGCCTTCCAAACATCGTCCGGGACGAACTCCAACATCGCGGGGACATCGAAGAGGGCATCATCGACTTCATGGGCCTGTCAAGTTTTCGCTATGCTCCGGTGGGCACCCTGCCCCTGGGTGTCCGAAAACGGGTGGACATGGCCAGGGCCCTGGCCATGCAACCCAGATTGCTTCTTCTCGATGAGATCATGTCGGGTATGGCTGTGGAGGAAAAAGAAGACATCGCCAGCTATATCCTGGACGTGCATCGCGATCTGGGCGTGACCATTGTCTGGATCGAACACGACCTGGCCGCGGTCATGGATCTCTCCGACCGGGTCTGCGTGCTCAATTTCGGGACAAAGATAGCAGAGGGCATTCCAGAGGAAGTACAGAAGGATCAACAAGTCATTGAGGCCTATCTGGGGACGCAAAAGGAGGGTTAAACAAGGTCATGCTTGAGGATAACTTGATCGGCCTCATCGTCAAGAACGCCCAGGACATGCCTGATGAGGTGGCCATGCGCGAAAAGCGCTACGGCGTATGGATCCCTATGACGTGGCGTGAGTTCCAGGATAAGGTTCAAAACTTTGCCCTCGGGCTGAAGGCCCTGGGCTTTTCAAATGACGATAAATTGGCCGTCATTGGTGACAATAAGCCGGAGTGGGTTATCGCCGAGTTTGCGTGCATCGCCGCCGGGGGGATCCCCACCGGTGTATATCCCGACAGCCTGGCCGAGGAAATGGAATACCTCATCACCTATGCCGAGGCCAGATACCTGGTGCTGAGAGACCAGGAACAGGTGGACAAAATCCTGGTCCTGTGGGAGGGCATCAAGGACAGGGTGCAAAAAGTGATCGTGTGGGACTCCAGGGGCATGAGCCACTATTACAGCGAATACCCCTTCCTTACGCGGTTTGAAGAGGTCATCGCCTTGGGCGCCCAGGAACAAGACGGAAAAAAGGATTTTCTCTTGAAGAAGGCCCAGGAAATTGATCCTTCCCAGCCCGCCATGATGCTCACCACCTCCGGGACCACGGCCAAACCCAAGCTTTCCCTGCTCAGTCATGAAAACCTCATCTTCGCCTCCCAGAGTTTCGGCAAAGTGGTGAAGATGAACAAGGGGGATGAACTCCTTTCCGCCGCACCCCTGGCCTGGATCGGGGAGCAGCTCTACAATGTGATTCGCTTCGTGACGGTGGGAGCCCATTATAATTTCCCCGAAGAAACCGAGACCCTCCGCAAAGACCTCCTGGAACTCCAGCCCTTTTACTTCGGCGGGACGCCCGTGGTCTGGGAATTCATTATTTCCACCATCCAGGCCGCCATGGACAACGCCGATTTTCTGAAGCGCTTCTTTTACGGTGTGGCCATGAGGTCGGCCCTCAAGTGTACCGAGGCCCAACTGGCCGGTCAGAAGCCGGACTGGTGGAACAGGATCCTCTATCAGATTCTGGGCTTCTTCGTGCTCCGTCCCCTTAAGAACAAGGTCGGCCTCGGCCGCGTGAAGATGGCCATTACGGGAGGAGGCGCCATCTCGCCCGAGGTGTTCAAGTACTTCAAGGCCCTGGGGCTGGACCTGCGCCAGGTCTTCGGGCAGTCGGAATGCGCCGGCATTGCAACCACCCACCAGGGCGCGGATGTGAGGCCGGAGACGGTGGGGGTGGCCATTCCCGGCGTGGATGTCAAGCTCGGCGAGGACGGGGAGATTCTGGTCCGGGGGAAAAACACCCACCTGGGCTACTACAAAAACGAAGAGGCCACCAGGGAATCTTATACAGAGGACGGCTACCTCCGGACCGGGGACACCGGCTATTTCGGAAAAGATGGTCACCTCTATGTCTTTGACCGGGCCAAGGATATTATGACCCTGGAAGATGGGACCAAGTTCGCCCCTCAGGATATCGAGACCCGGCTCAAATTCAGCCCTTATATCCACGAGGCCATGGTGTGCGGGGGCGAAAGGCCCTTTGTGACGGTCATTGTGAGCATCGATCTGGAAAACGTGGGGAACTGGGCCAAGAAGAGAAACATGTCCTACACCACCATTCAGGACCTCTCACAGAGACGGGAGGTCTATGAGCTCATACGTAACGAGATCAAAAAGATCTGTGAGCGTTTTCCGGAAAACATCAGGATTAAACGCTTCGCAATTCTCCTCAAGGAACTCCATCCCGACGACGGCGAGTTGACGCGAACCCGCAAGGTGAGACGAGGTTTTGTAAACGAGAGATATCATGACCTGATTCAAGATCTCTATGAGCAGGACAAGAAAAGCCATCAGCTGGATGTTGAAATTCGTTATGAAGACGGCCGGTTATCCAAGTTCAAGGGGAACGTGGCCATAGAGGAGGTGGGTTAGTGGGATCATTTTCTGAATGGTACAGCGACGTCTTTTCCTCCACTGCTGTTTTCAGTTACAGGCAAGACGAGAGGATATTCAGGACCCGTTTCAAAAGGGTCTGGTTTTTCATTTTTCTCTTTCTTATCCTGCTCAGCTTTGTCCTGTCCTCCTTTGGCATAGGAGCAAACGAATATCATTACTTCATCGGCAACCTTATCCTGGTCAATCTCATTGCCGCAATGGGCCTGAACCTGTTGGTGGGCTTCACAGGTCTTCTTTCCCTGGGGCATGCCGCCTTCATGGGTGTGGGAGCTTACACCTCAGCCCTGTGTATCACCACCTTTGGATGCCCCTTCATCCTCTCGGTCCTTTTTGCGGGGCTCATGGCGGCCTTTCTGGGCCTCATCGTGGGGATCCCTTCCCTGCGTATCAAGGGATTCTACCTCATGGTCGCCACCCTGGCCTTTCAGTTCGTGATCGAATACCTCATCATCCATTGGGATAATCTTACCCGGGGCATCAGAGGCATCGAACTGCCCACACCCTCTTTCCTGGGTATCTCCCTGGAAGAAAACCGGGTTTACTTCCTGTTCCTCTTCCTCATGGCCGCGCTGCTCACCTGGGGTGCGAAAAATATTGTCCGCTCCAAGATCGGCCGGGCCTTTATTGCGGTGCGCGACAACGACGTCTCCGCGGAGATCGTAGGCATCCCTATCTTTCGTTACAAGCTCATCTCCTTTGCCCTGAGTTCCTTTTACGCCGGCGTGGCCGGTGCCCTGTACGCCTCACTCCTCAGGACGGCCATTCCCGAAGACTATCACTTCTTTAATTCCATCATTCTCCTCGCCATGGTCCTCGTCGGCGGCCTCGGGCTGCTCATCGGCACGGTCTTCGGAGTTATCTTCATGACCCTGATCCCGGTGCTGCTGGATCTGAGTTTCAGTTTCATCGGGCGCGTCTATGACCCCAATATCACCATTTACCTCGGCCCGATGAAGGACTTTATTTTCGGCGGTCTCATCATCCTTTTTATCATCTTTGAACCTGAGGGGCTTGTGGGCGTATGGATCCGGATCCGAGACTATTTCAGAATCTGGCCCCTCCCCTATATCTCTGAATAATCTTGCCGTACAAAAAACATCCTTGCCTTTCAAACCTCTATCCGGTATCCAATAACCGGTCTCTTTTCCAGGAAACCGGCCTGGATCATAGGCCGGCCGCATACTATAACATCCATACAGGGGGTAAAATTCCATGGGAGTTCGTGACTTCACCGTTTATGACATGATCTGCCGTAATACCGGCCTCTTTCCCGGGAAGGATGCCGTGGTCTCCAAGGCCGGCCGTTTGACCTTTAAAGAATATAAGGAGAAATGTGACGCCCTCGCAGCGGGGCTTTTAAAGGAGGGCATAAAAAGGGGGGACAGGCTGGGCATTGTGTCTCAGAACTGCGAGGAATTCATGGTCCTTTACGGTGCCGCAGCCAAGATAGGCGCCGTCCTGCTCCCCGTGAACTGGCGGTTCCAGCAGCACGAGGTGGAATTCGTATTAAACGACTGTACGCCCAGGTTTGTCTTTGCCGGCCCCGAGTATGTGGAGAGCGTTTCAGAGGCGGCGGGCAAGGTCCCTTCCATTGAAAAACGCTACCTCATAGGGGCGGGCACTCCTCCTTCGGGCTTTGTGTCTTTTGATGATCTCTATTCGGAGAGCGGACCCGGGGCGGATCCGGACATTCCCGCGGACTCAGGCTTTGTGATCATCCACACCGCAGCCGTGGAGGGCCAGCCCCGGGGCGCCCTGTTGAGCCAGGCCAATGTTATTTTCAGCAACCTTCAGCTTATGTACGGGGACAGCCTGGGACCGGACGACTGTTTCTTGTGCATCCTGCCCCTTTTTCATATCGCGGCCCTCTCCACGGCCATGGCCATGATGCATGCCGGCGGCAAAAGCGTGATTGTGGAGCGCTTCGACCCCGAAGAGGCCCTTAATCTGGTGGCCCGGGAGGGAGTCACCACCCTCATGTACTTCCCGCCCATACTGAAGCTCCTCATCGACAAATACAAAGAAGGAGGCGGAACATACGACCTTTCCAGCCTGCGCCATGCAAACGGACTGGACAGCCCTGAAAACATGCTCGCCTTCAGAGAAATCGCCCCTCAGGCTCAATTCGGGACAGGCTTCGGTCAGACCGAGGCCTATCCCGTTTCCGGCGGGCCTATGGATGCAAGACCCGGGAGCGCCGGAAGGCCCAGTCCCCTGGCCAGGGTGGCCCTTTTCGACGATTACGGCAATGAGGTGCTTCAAGGCACCCCTGGCGAGATCTGCGTGAAGAGCCCCGTGGTCTTTTCCGGGTATTGGGGCCGGGAACAAGACAATGCCCGCACCTTCCGTGACGGCTGGCACCACACGGGTGACATCGGCCGTTTTGATGAGGACGGGTTCCTGTGGTATGTCAAGCGAAAGGCGGAAAAGGAGTTGATCAAACCGGGAGGGGAAAATGTTTACCCCTCTGAGGTGGAGAGGGTAATCCTGGGGCACGAGGCGGTAGCCGAAGTGAGTGTCATTGGAGTGCCGGATGATCAATGGGGAGAGGCGGTCAAAGCCGTCTGCGTCCTGAAACCGGGGAAGGCCCTGGGCGAACAGGAACTCATAGATTTTGTCGGGTCCAAGATAGCCAGGTACAAGAAACCCAAATACGTGTCATTTGTGGCCTCCCTGCCCAAAACCCAGGAAGGCGAGGTCGACCGGGACCGCATAAAAAAGGAGCACGGAGGCAAGTATTAAAACCCATCCCCACGGACGGGTACCCTTTGGGCCTCTCCTCTTAGATATTAGAGGGAATCAAAGGGAGAGCGCCAGTCCCTGGAATCCGGCCATGGGGACTGGTGGGACCACCACGCGTCCCTTTCCTGCCACACTGTCGGCTTTACCGTCCTGTCCGTTGTTTTACAGGATGTCACATTAAGAGAGGCCACCACGAGCCCCAGCAACCACAACCGGCCCAGGTATTTCTTCAGAATAGGTCTGATTCTTTTTCCTTTCTCCATGCCTGCCCCGTCCTCCTCCAAAAAGCCTTTTATAAAGATTTTTAATCTAACACTTCCTGCACAGGCCATGCAAACATATTTTTGCGCCATAAAGCCCCTGGGACGAAGGGTGCCAACCCTCTAAAGGGATGCCCGGGCGCGGAGCCTGGGAGACAGGTTCCTGTTGCATGGCCGGGGAATCTCGAGTATAGTCCATGGCAATGAAACCGTTTTTTTACCCACGAATTCTTGTGGGAAGCCAAAAACACCATCACTTAGAGGAGGTAGGGCAATGCTAAAAAAGGGATTTATTCTGTTTGTCCTCATCGGCCTGCTCGTGGGATTAAGTCCCTCGGTTTTTGCAGGCAGCAAAACCTGGTCAAAGGTGGGAAAAGGCCTGGCCATCTATGAAGGGGCAAAGATCCTTACCGGCCGCCAGGGAAACTTGGCCCAGGATGTGGGCGGCCTCATGCATCCCTCCCGGCAGCCACAGCAGACCCATCAAGAGCAGGGTGGAGGCTCTTATTCAGACGGCTATAACGCGGGATACAGGTCCGGCTATGAAGCGGGCTATAACGCCGGGTTCAGGGCAGGGACCCAGCAAAAGTAGAAACGCCGGCAGGTGTCAAACTTCTGGAGGTAATTATGAAAAAATACGCCATCCTCATAGGGATTCTGTCTATATTTGCCTTTTCTTTAGCCGGTAACGCCCTGGCCATAATGGATCAGTTGACGCCGGCGAGTATCGACGAAGCGGTCAAGCGGGGGGCTTCATACAAAGACAAGGGGCCCAAGGCCTTCATGGATGACCTGTGCGGCCACCAGGAGAAAAAGGCGGAATTTTACGAGGCCTCGGTGGTGGTGTGGACCAAGTACAACATCATTGCCTTTGACTCCATGACGGCGGCCCGCGGTTATGAGGGCTTTAACCCCAAAAGGTTGATCCAGTCGGAGGGATACAAACTCCTGGAAAAGGCCTTCCTGGTCTACGTGGTGATCCACAGTGAGTACGCCTCGCATCTCGACGATTTCAGGGCCGTGATCAAACAGGGCGACGACAAGGTCGTGATGCCCACGGTCGCCGAACTGGTGAGTTTCACCGAAGACGTGGGTCCGGATGAAATAAATGTGGCCGTCTATCACTGGGCCTTTCCGCTCAAGGGGATGAAACTCGACGAAGAAGCGGATTTTGTCCTCATTCCCCTCATGGGAGAGGAAAAAATTTTCCAGCTGGACCTCTCAAACATCAAATAGACGATCCCCCTTCCCCTGTCCGTTCAACCCTCGACGAAGGCCCGGTCACCAGGTCACTGGGCCGGGCCTTCATGTCTTCAACCCGGACAGGGAAATGACGGCTTTGTGCGCATACCCCTTTGAGCGTGGGACCCATGCAGATCTTCGATGATTGGCCCGAGACCTATGACAGGTGGTTCCAAACCCCAATGGGGAGGTTGATCCGGGACTATGAAGGCCGGCTTGTCCTGGACATGGTAGGCCCCCAAACAGGGGAGAACATCCTGGATGCCGGTTGCGGTACAGGAATCTTCACCACCGACATGGTTTATGCAGGGGCGGATGTGGTGGCTCTCGATCCTTCTCTTCCCATGTTGTCCCGGGCCCGCCAAAAGATGCCCGGGCCGACTTTCAGGCCGGTTTTGGGCGATATGACGCGCCTTCCTTTTAAAGAGGCGGCCTTTGATAAGGCCGTGTCCGTGACGGCCCTTGAATTCATCCCGGATGTCAAGAGGGCTGTGGAAGAGCTTTTTCGGGTCACCCGGCCGGCCGGCCGGGTCGTGGTGGCAACCCTCAACAAACTGAGCCCCTGGAACCGCGACAGGGCAAAAGAGGGCGCAAAAGGGCATTCCCTTTTCAGGCATGCGGTTTTTAGATCTCCAGAGGAGGTATTGGCCCTGTCCCCGGTAAAAGGCCTCTTTAAGACGGCCATCCATTTCAGCAAACATGATGACCCCGAGACCGCCAAAAGGATCGAAGAAGAGGCGCAGGCCCAGGGCATTAACACCGGGACATTCCTCATGGTGTCCTGGATACGGCCCGAGAATCCCGTCCCCTACCCCGTCCCAGGCAAAGCAGAAAAACCACACCCTGAAGGATAATCGCCAGGGCCAAAACCTCGTGAAAGGCGTAAGAAATGGCGACGGGTCCTGCTTCCGAAACCCCTTCCCGGCCAAGTGCAACCCCGTGAAAGGCCCTTCTTGCAGAAAAAAAGGTCCCCGTAACGGCCATGCCCGCCACTATTCCCACCTGGCGCTGGGTAGCGATAAGGGCAGAAGCCGTGCCCAGGGAATCGCGGGTTACAGAGCCCATAATGATGCTGTTATTAGGGGGATGGAAACTCCCGATGCCGACACCCAGAAAGACCAGCACGGCAACAATGGCCAGCGCCGAGGTGTGGAGATCAAAGCCCAGGACCAGGGCGTAGGACACCCCGATGATCCCCGCCCCGAGGGCGGAAAACCTGGAAGGCCCAAACCGGTCTGAGAGGGATCCGCTCACCGGGCCCACCACCATGGTGATTACGGAGGTGACGGCCATAAGCATACCGGCCTGAGACGGGCTCATGCCCCGGGCCTCAATGAGGTAAAAGGGCATGATGAGGATGTATGCAGGGGCGGCCGCAAAAACCAGAAACAGGGCCCACATAGCCCGGGAAAAGACGCGGTTTTTAAAGAGCTTGAGATCCACAATGGGATCCCGGGCACGCCTTTCCACCGCCAGAAACAAGACCAGGATGACCAGTCCCACGCCCACCATCAGGTACACCCGAGGGGAAGACAAGCCATACGCCCGGATCTGGCTCACCCCAAAGACGAAAAAAAAGATGCCCGCCGAAGAGGTCACGGTCCCCAGGAGGTCCAGGTGGACGGCCCCCTCTTTGCCCCGGTCTTTTTTGAGGAGAAAAAGGGCCAGCAAGACCCCCACCACGCCTATAGGGACACGGACATAAAATATGGACCGCCAGTCCAGCCAGTCCAGAAGGGCCCCTCCCAGGATGGGTCCCACAATAAATCCCACAGATACGGACATGCCCAGGAAACCAATCCCCTTTCCTATTTCGTTCCTGGGAAAGGCCTCGGTGACAATGGCCGTACTTGTAGACACGGTCATGGCCGCACCCAGGGCCTGAAAGGCCCTGAAAAAAATCAATTCTCCCACACTCTCGGCCGTGGCACACGCCATGAGGCCCAGGGTGAAAATACCCATTCCCAGGACGTAGATCCTCTTTCGGCCCATGAGATCGCCTATCTTGCCGATGATGAGCATGGAACTCGTACTTACCAACACATAGGCCACCGTGACCCACACCACGGTGGTGAGGTCGGCCTGAAAGACCGTGGTGAGGGCGGGGAAGGCGATATTAATGATGCTCGCATCCATGGTGGCCATCATGCTTCCCAGGGCCACCGTGATCAGGGCCTTCCATTTGTAAGTCTCCTCCGTTTCCGGGGACCCGCTCATGCCTTTCATGTGTCCTTCTTCGCAAATTAACTGGGACAGGGGAGTATTTTCGGCTTCTTACAATTTGTGAGCCAAAAGGATGTTTTTTGCCGGTCCACAATGAACAAAGGAGGCGAGGTCTTTTCTTTGCCTTCGCCTCCTATGCCAACAAACATCTATGCATGGCACAGGTTCATAAGATCACATTAATAGGGTGGAAAAATCAATCCAATTGCAATTATTTCTTCCCTTTCCGGTTCCATGAAAACCTCAAATTCTTGTGGGGCCCTTATCCTATCCCGGTCAACCTGCTAGTGGTGGGAAATATGCCGACAAGAGACACCCCAATTTCTGGTTGACAGGTTATTCCAAATTGCAATAATCTTTGGCGGAATATCAAGATCCCTTGGAGCTTGCCATGGATTCTCCCTCCACCGAGTACGTCCTCCTGGGGGCCCTGTTCTCGGGTCCGAGGCACGGCTATGAAATCCGCCGGATCCTTTCCGGGGCCTTGGGTGACACGTGGCATGTGGGGACCAGTCAGATATACGCCCTGCTCAAGCGCCTGGAGCGGGAATCCCTGGTCCGATCCAGGGTGTATCCCCAAAAGACCCGGCCCTCCAGGAGGGTCTTTGAGATCACCGCCTCAGGCAAAGAGACCTTCCTCCAGTGGCTTTACAGCCCCTCCAGGCATGTGCGGGACCTGCGCCTCGAATTCCTGGCAAAACTCTATTTCTTCGGCCACTTCCCCTTGAAGGGGGGAAGGAAACTGTTTTCAAAACAAGTCCAGGTCCTGGAAGACATCCGGGAGGGTCTTCTGAGGCGCAAGGAGCGGGAGGAGGACCCCTTTGCACAAACCGTCTCGGGCTTCAGGCTCAGCGCCGTCAATGCCTCTCTTGAGTGGCTCCGCCAGGACGTCAGCGCCTATTTGAACGCCATGGAGAAACACAGTGACATCCCTATACAATGAAATTAAATCCCGCTTTCAGAGAATCTGCGAGAAGGAAGGGCTCCTCTCGGAGACGGTCCAGGTCCGGGCCAAGGTCTTAACCCCCGAGGAGGCCATCGGCCATCCCGAGGCCCAGGATTTTCCCCTCCAAAAAGGCAAGGAACGCCTCATGCAGGCCCATTTTCGGGACGGCACGGGACAGGCCTTTACAGACCGTTTCGGCGACTTCGACGGCACCCTGGATGAGGTTCTTCACATGTCCCTCAAGAATAACTTCCGCCGTGCCGTGTTTGTATCCACCATGAACGGCGTTCTCCGCCACCTGGGCGTGGCCCGGCGCACCATCCACTGCCGGGACCAGGAACCGGCCCAATGCGGCGAGGCCCTGGCACAACACTTGAAGCAGCAAGCTGGGATTACCCGGGTGGCCCAGGTGGGTTTTCAGCCCCGCATGGTGGAGTTTGTGTCCCAGGGCTTTTCCCAGCGGGTCCTGGACCTGGATCCGGACAATATCGGGACCCGCAAATTCGGTGTCCTGGTGGAGGGGCCGGAAAAGGCCCGGGAGGTCATCCACTGGGCGGACATCCTGCTTGTCACCGGAACCACCCTGGTCAACGACACCATCCAGGGCTTCCTGGGACAAAAGCCCGTCCTTTTTTACGGCACAACCATTGCTGGCGCCGCCGCCCTCATGGGCTGGGACCGCTTCTGTGACCGGGCCAGGTAGGCTCTCATTTTATGGGTCGGGCCCAGACAAGATAGAGGAAGCGAAAGACAATACTCATGACAAACCCGCAGAGAGAGGCCCACGGGGGCTCCAGGGCGATCATGTTCCTCGGCACGGGCAGTGATGTGGGGAAATCCATCGCCACCACCGCCTTCTGCCGGATCCTGAAGCGGCGGGGGTACCGGGTGGCCCCTTTCAAGGCCCAGAACATGTCCAATAACTCCTATGTCACGGTGGAGGGAGGGGAAATCGGCCGCGCCCAGGTGGTCCAGGCCGAGGCCGCGGGTCTCCTCCCTTCAGTGGACATGAATCCCATCCTTCTCAAGCCCTCCACCCAGACGGGCGCCCAGGTGGTGTTACTCGGGAAGGTTTATGCCCAGCTCGACGCCGTGGACTATCACGGCCTCAAGCAGCACCTTAGAAAAACGGTGCTGGAATCCTACCATAGGCTGGCCTCCAAATACGACGTGATCGTCATGGAGGGGGCGGGCAGTTGCTGTGAAATGAACCTGAAAAAGCACGATTTGGTCAACTTCCCCATGGCCAAGTCGGTAAAGGCCCCTTGTATATTGGTGGCGGATATTGACCGGGGGGGCGTCTTCCCCCAAATCATCGGAAGCTATCACCTCATGACCCGTCTGGAAAGGCAACTCACCGCCGGGTTCCTTGTCAACAAGTTCCGCGGGGACCTGGCCCTTTTCGCCACGGGCACGGATTATATCCAGAAGCGGACCCAACGCCCCGTACTGGGAGTGGTCCCCTTTTTTGAGGATATCCAGATCAACCAGGAAGACTCTGTGGCCGTACAGGGAGACCGCCGCCCCCCGGCGCCGACCGGCCCCGAAACGGTCAATATCGCCGTAGTCCGCCTCCCGGCCATATCCAACTTCACAGACCTGGAGCCCCTGGAAGGGGAGCCCGGCGTGGTGGTCAACTATCTTTCCCGGCCCGCCGAACTCACCGCTCACTACGACGCCCTGATCCTCCCCGGGACCAAGAATGTGATGGAAGACGCGGCCTGGCTCCAGCACACAGGCTGGGTACCGGTGGTGGGGGCCTTTCTCGACTCGGGCAAGCAGGTCATGGGTATCTGCGGGGGCTATCAGTTATTGGGGGAAGAAATCCTGGATCCCCATGGGGTCGAGTCACCCCGCCCTCAAGTGGGGGGCCTGGGCATCATACCGGTCAGGACGGTCCTGGAAAGAAAAAAAGTGGTGCGCCGGGTCACAGGGCATTGCCTGGTCAACGGTGAAAGGGTGGCAGGCTACGAAATCCATATGGGGGACACTTACCCCGTCCGCACCGAGGGGGGCGCCTTCCTTGAAATCCACGAACCTGGGAGGCGAAAACAGTGGCTAGATGGGTGGTCTGTAAGGGGAGGGCTCGCTGCGGGGGTCTATCTTCACGGCATCCTGGATGAACCCGGCTTTCGAGGGGAATTCCTGAACGCCCTGCGCCGCAAAAAGGGACTGGGGGAAACGAAACCCGGGCCCGGTAGACGGGGCCGGTTCCATCAATACGACCGCCTGGCCGAGCTATTCGAGGCCCACTGTGATGTGGATCGCATCCTGGCACTTCTCGAAAGAACGTGATGGTCCACACCTAACAAGTCAAATGGAAGCCGGCACCCACTTTCTTTGACCTCTTCAGGGTATTAAAGGTCCTGATGGCCTCTTCATTGGAGGTCGCCACAAATTCAATGCCTCGCTTGCCCAGATCCGATTCCAGGGTCTTGTCCGGTTTTACTCCCCCGCTCATACCGGTTCCCATGACAATCACCTCCGGGTCGGCATCAATGAGGCCCCTTAAATCATCCATGGTCAGGCCGTGGCCCCGTTTCCGCCGCCAGGGCTTTCGGACCTCGCCGTGGGGGAGGATGATCAAATCATCGGTATAGGTCCTGCCGTCGATGACCAGGGTCCCGAATCCGCACCGATCTATCCTCACATCGGTCTTGTTGACTTCTGTCTCCCCGGTCCCCCTGCCATTATCTCTCATTTTGGGAAGCCTCCAGAAGGACCTCGCCCAGGATCTTTAAGAGGACCCTATCCCGGCTGTTGATCACGCGATTCTTCTTCTTTTCCGGCCAGTCATAAAATCCCTTTCCCGTCTTCACGCCCAGCAAACCCTCTTCTACCCTGTTCTTTAACTCCTCCGAGGGTTTTGAAGCATTCTCCAGAAAGGGAAAAAGATACTCTTGTACGTCATAGCTCAGATCAAGACCCGCCAGATCCGCTGTTTCCAGGGGCCCGATAAAGGGCAATCTAAGACCGAAACCATATTTAACCACCTTATCAATATCTTCGGGGGCGGCGATATTTTTCTCGGCCAGGGACATGGCCTCTCTCCACATGGCGTGCTGGAGCCTGTTTCCGAGAAAGCCCGGCACATCTTTCAGGACCCTTACGGGCTGTTTCCCGATTTTCTTCATGATCTCGAACACGGTTTCAAAGACGTCCTCTGAGGTCTCTTCCCCCTTGATAACTTCAACACAGGGTACAATATGGGGGGGATTCCAGAAATGGGTCCCCAAAAATCGTTCCCTGTGCCTGAGTCCATGGCTGAGCCGGGTGATGCTTATGGCGGAGGTGTTACTGGTGATCACCACATGGGAATCGATTTGCCGCTCCAGCGCCTCAAAGACTTTGAGCTTGGCCTTCAGGTTTTCTTGGATCGCCTCGATGATGAAATCCCCCTTTTCACAAAAGGGACCCAAATCATCACAAAGCTCAATACGCCGGATACAGGCCTCCATGTCGGGTTGGCTGACCAGGTTCAATTCGAGAAAAACCCCTAAGTTCCTTCGAATTCGTTCCGGCGCGGACTTCAGCACCTCAGGGTCTGTATCAAAAAGAGTCACCTCATACCCCTTGATAGCAAAGGATTGGGCAATACCATGCCCCATTAGTCCCGCACCCACAACGCCTATCTTGCGTATTTCGTCAGGTTTTAATGACACAGCACTTTACCTCCTGCCGGGAAAAGGCACCTTATAAGCCGGCGCTCATTTCACCACCCTGGGGAGATGGGTTGCTCTCACCTTTTTCCAAAACTCTGTGATAATCAACGTGGAGGCCTGATCGGACTTCAAGTCACGGTCCCTGGCCAGGTACCGGCAGTCCTTCATCAACTCCCCTCTTTTGAGGTTCAAGCCATAGTGCTCTCTCAGGTACATGCCAAGGGTCCTGTCCAGTCGATACAGCTCGTCCCGCTCCATGCGCGCAATAAAGACCCTGTCTTTCAGGGCCACCTCCGCCATCAACCGATCAACCGCCTCATCAACAGTGCGGGGATACAAAGGCTTCGAGCGCCCCCGCCGCTTGTCTTCAATGAGAAAGAGATAATAGACGGCCTTCACCATCCTTATGGTGTCATCGTAGTTCTCGGGGTCCTGCAAGGAAGAGCCGGTCACATGCAACGTGTGGATGCCGTTGAGGACCATCCAGAACTTGATTTCTTCCGCGGCCGTGAAACCTTTGACCACCTCCAGGTCCATAAAAAGACAGGGCCGCCCGTGTCTCTTTGCCATCTCCTCGGTGGCCTTCATGTCCCTCGGCGGGTGGCCGTAAGTGATGATCAGGGTGCCATCAGAATCAATGACATTCTTTTCGGCGGTCTCTTTGACGTCCGGGATGGACATTTCCTTGAGCCCGTACCTGTCGGGCAAAGGGCCATCGTCGGTCATTCTTCCCTTGGGTATATGGCCCCCGTGGGCTATGCCCAGCTCCATGGCCGCATCCAGGGCTGCTCTGTCCACACCCGTCTGACCTCCAGATATGATTTTTCTGATCATGACCCGGAATCCGCCCCCTCGCGATCACCCTGACCCGAGGAGGTGACAAAAGTCAACCCTTTTCTGGTTTCCCGGTCCAAAGCCCCCCTGGTGCCTGAGGGAGGACCTCCCTCCCTTAGAGGAGTTTTTTTTGACACCCGGATCGCGTTTTGATTAAATAGATTTGAAGGCGAAGCCGCCCGTTTTGGGATTTGGAAGGAGGGATGTGCGACTCTTGCCCATATTTCACATCACACATCTCATATCGCACATCCCATGTCACACATCGTACGTCCCTAATGGAGGTGCGCCATGCGTTGGATTATCCCCGCCACAACCGCCATGTGGGCCTTTTGGAGGTGGCTGGAGCGACGGGAACAACAGAGATTGAGGGAACGAGACAGGATTTCGGCCCTTTACGTCAACCCCTTCCTGTCGGCCTGCGAAGACTTACAAAGCCGCATTTACAGCATCCTGGAGCTGAATGGTCTCCGCACCCTGCGAAAACGCTATCCCGACTCTGCCTACGCCCATGAGACCCTCTACCTTATTGTCCGATACTTCGGGTGGGTCTCCAGTGTCCTGCGGTATGGCCCTTACACCCAGGACTCGGAAGTGATCCGGCTCACCGAACTCATCCGAAACGATTTCGCCACCACGGCTTGTCCGGTAGGGCCCTTCGCCTTCTTCCGTATAGAACAGAAGGCACTGGGAAAACTGGTCATGGAACGCTTTGAGGGTCAATACGGAATCGAGATGGACACCATCCCCTTCTATGACTTCAAGGAACAGCTTGAATCGCCGCCCCTTTCCGAGAGCCAATCCATCCAGCAAAGCCTGAAGGCATTAAAGGAGGCGAGGAGCGGCAAGTCACTGAAAGGACGGGAACGGCTGGCCCAGGCCCAGGTCCACCTTGTGGACCTCTTGTGCTATCTGGAAAGCCAGGTGGGTATCAGTCTCTTTCCCGGGGAACGGAAGACATGTACCCTTCCCAAGTGATGCTCAGTGAAGAGGAATACACACCTTTCTATGAGAATCGCTGTCCAGGGAGAGGATTTTTACGTCCACACCATAGGTGGTTCTCATCGTTTCCTCGGTAATCACCACATCGGGTTCGCCCATAAGCATGGACTCCCCCTGTTTCATGATGGCCGCCTTGTTGGCCGTGACAAAGGCGTGGTCGGGAAAATGAGAAGACATGATAATAGACAGGCCTTCCTCGGCAAGCCCGGTGATCACATTCAGTATCCGGACCTGATTTCCAAAATCCAGATGGGAGGTAGGCTCGTCCAGGAGTAGAATGGAGGGCTCTTGTGCCAGTACCATGGCGATAAGCACAAGCTGCATTTCTCCCCCGCTGATTTCCGTATAGGGCTTTTTGATCAGATGAGGGATTCCAACCCGTTCAATGGCCTTTTGCGCAATATCCCTGTCTTTGCGTCCAGGTGAGGACAGACGCCCCAGGTGGGCGGCTCTGCCCATCAGTACTACATCCAAAACGGAGTAAGGGAATACAGGGTTATGCCTCTGGGGGATGTATCCGATTTTTTGGGCGATCTGCCGATGGTTGAGGCCGGCCATGTCCCGGCCGTATAACCACACCCTTCCCTCAGTGAGATTAAGGATATGGCCCATGCACATGATCAGGGTCGATTTCCCCGCCCCGTTCGGCCCCAGGATACAAAGGACATCCCCGCTCTCAATGGAAAAGGAGACCTTTTCGAAGATATTGATCTTTCCGTCATAGGAAAAGGACGCACTTTTTACCTTCAGCTTCTCGACCATCCCACCTTGCTCTTTCTCAGAAGAAATGCAAAAAAGGGCGCGCCAACAATGGCTGTCAGGATGCGAAGGGGTATTTCTGTGGAGATGAGCATCCTGGCGCAGTCATCGATGGCCAGAAGATACAGGGCCCCTAATAGAAGGGAAGCAGGAAGCAGGGCCTTATGATCCGGCCCCACGATCATCCGGCTGAAATGGGGGATGACCAGGCCCACCCATCCGATGATCCCGCTGATGCACACCGCAGAGGCCGTAATCATGGTTGAACAGACAATAATAACGGCCATGAGCCTGTTTGTATTGACTCCCATGGCCTTGGCCTCTTTCTCTCCCATGGACAGGATGTTGATTTTCCACCTTATGAGCAAAAGCACGATAATCCCCAGGGACATGGGCAGGATGACCACAGACAGCTCCTTGTTTGAGACCGAGGCAAGAGAACCCATAAGCCAGAATACAATGGCCGGCAGGGTGTCAAAGGGATCTGCCACATATTTTATCAGGGAAATGAGGGCGGTAAAAAGGGCGCCCACAATGATTCCTGAGAGGACCAGGACCAGTGTGTTGCTCTCTTTGTAGACCCGGCTGATATAAAAAGTCACCACCACGGCCAGTAATCCAAAAACAAAGGCGGCGAGCTGGACCAAAAAGGGGTCTTCCAGGAGAAGGATGGCCACAGAGGCGCCGAAGCCCGCGCCCGCGGCCACCCCTAATATGTGGGGAGACACCAGGGCGTTGCGGAACAGGCCCTGAAAAGAGGCGCCTGAGATGGATAATCCCGACCCCACCAGTAAGGCGGCCGTCAATCTCGGCACCCTGACCTTCCAGATGACCGCCTCTGCAGTGGCGTCCCAGGGCTGTTGGAGGGGAATAAATTTGGAAGCCAGGATCTTTATAACTTCGTTGGGTGAGAGAGGATACCTTCCCAAGAAAAGAGAGATAAAGAAAAGAACAACCAGCGAGACGGCCATCAGCAGCCACCTCAACTTTTTTCCATCGCCCATATTCCTTCTTCTCTATGGCCTGGAGACCCTGGATATGATGTACGGTCGCTGATATTTCTTGAGGGCTGCTTCCATATCCACGGCATTGATCATGTCATATTCAAACCTCGTGGCATCCGTTATTCGATGAATAGAAATAAAATCTATTCCCAGGTTGAAAAAGGCATCGGGAATCAACGTGGCACTGGGGCCGTAGACACCCCTGACCCTTGCCTGTTCCGAATAACCCAGCAAGTTCCTCAAAGGTGTCATTGATCAGGGACGACCCTGTAATGACCACGACATGGGCGTCACCCAGGACCTCCTTGTTCTCCTCATGGGAATGGATGAAAATATCTTTTGGCCCATAATCAACGGTCTTGCCGATAATGACTGACTGGAAAATCTCTTTGGGTCTCATATCTGTGATGTGGAGCTCCTGACATTTTCCGATCATATCCTCCACGATCCCTCCATACCCCACAACGGCAACGACGTCTTTGTCTTTTATGATACTGGTGGGGAAGAACCCGCCCTCCTGGACAAAAAAGCCTCTTCGGCTGAGAGACGCGGGGTCGAGAAAGGGCAGAGAAAGTGCGCTCAGGGCGGCCATGGCCATGGATCTTTGCTGTATCCGCGGAGAAGTGAGGTTCTCCTCCACCACATCCAAAAGGGACCTGCCCAGAAGGCCCTTGATGTCTTCCAGATTCCCTTGGAAATCACCATAGATGTCGTGTTTTCCGGAAAAATTGAGGGCCATACCACATTGCCCCCCTGTGCCCGCCAGGACGTTCCACTGTGGCTTTATGGCGATCCTTGTCACCCTTCCCGGCTCCAGGCCTTCCCCTTCATAAAGTCTCTTGAGCCGCTCCAGGGTGTCTTGGAGGACAGGGGGTTTGCTTTTCCTGAGGGTTTTCATATCCTTCCATTCCGGGGTCGTGCCAGCCGTGGCAGGCCTTTATAGGGCCTCTGGAAGAGGCCGGAATTATTTCTTCTTTCCCTTGAAGGCGTACTGATTGATTTTGGGATAGAGCATTTCCCCCACATCTTCGTCAGTGAGACAATAATGAAAGATCCGGACATAAAAATCCTTGATCTGTGCCTCGATATCATAGCCCCCGAACAGCTCCGGGTAGGACAGCCTGGCCAGCCAGTGGGGAAACAGCACCGCCGCCTCCGCGGAAGGCCTGTTCCACATAAAAATCCCATAAGGCAATCGGTACACCCTCTTGTGCTTCACCGCCGACAAAGACGCCCACTGAGATCTTCCCAGGACCTCTTCCGGCTGGCCGTAGTCGATGATGATGATATCCGGATCCCAGGCCAGCAAGTGTTCCATGGAGACGTCCCTCAGGCCCCCTTCCTTGCCGCTGATGGTCTTGATACTCTCGGCTGCGTTTATACAGCCGGCCGCCGCAATGCGCTCCTGCATATAGGTATCCCCTCCATAGGTGGTGAGATGCCTGGGGCCGAATCCAAGAAAGACCTTGAGTCTCTTGTCCTTGGGAATGCTGGAAGTCTTGGACTTGAGGAAATCAACGGTCTCCTCAAAGTATGCACAGTACCCGGCGGCCTGTTCATTTTTCCCCAATACTTTGCCGAAAAACATGACTTCCTTCTTCTGCTTCTCGAAGTTGGTCCGGGGGGTAAAAACCCGCAGGGCGGGAATGTCAGTGTGCTTTTCCACCACCGCCATGTCTTTAAAGCTCCCCATGCAGACATCGGGTCGGGTCTTAAGAAGTTCCTCGACGCTTATATCGGCGATACAACGCCGCGGTGCGGGCATATTGCCTATCCGGGGGTCGAGCTTTTTCAGAAGCCAGCTTTGTTTGTTGGGTACAGTGATGGCGCAGAGCCTGTCACCATCACCCAGCATGTACATGATTTGTACGCAGGGAGAGGTGAGCACCGCCACCCGGGATATGTTTAAGGGCACGGTCGCCTCCCGGCCGGACATATCCGTAATGGTTCTGGTATCGGCTTGAGCGCATTGAACCGTATGGAATCCGAGAAGTAGAGAACTCAAAAAGACCAGGGACAGGATATAAAGGACATTTTTCATGACCCCTCCTTGATATGTTGTAGGTGTTTTGTCTTGGTCATTACTGGCTATTTAAAGCCTTCTGTGGCCTAGCTCCTCACGAGTTCCTATATGGGCGGGTACACCCTGCCGATTCACGATGACCGGCCGCTGATACCAGGACGTAATCTACTTAATACCCAGTACCTAATGCCCAATACCTATCCTAACGATCCTAACGATCCTAGCCCACATACCATATCTCAGAATTCTAGGATTCCAGGATTCCAGGATTCCAGGGTTCGAGTGCTCGTCAACTCAACTGATCACTGATGACCAATACCAATATCCCTCCCCCGGCCTTATGTCAAGAAAGATATAAGATGGGCCATGAAGACCCCCGCCCGGGGCATCTTAACCCCTTTTCTGGTCAAGCGGTTTCAACCTCCATGCTTTTCATGACCTCGGCCTGGACACTTTCCCATATGGTGCGTTTGATTTCCATGAACCGGTTTGAGAGCTGAACATCGGCGTTGCGGGGGTAGGGCAGATCATTGACGATCTCTTGGGCGATCCTTCCGGGCCGGGCGGTCATGACCACAATCCTGGAAGATAAGAGCAGGGCCTCATCAATGGAGTGAGTGATGAAGATGATTGTCTTACGGTGTTTCTCGTAAATCCTTACCAGTTGTTCCTGTAGCACCTGCCGTGTCATGGCATCCAGGGCGGCAAAGGGCTCGTCAAGAAGCATCACCTTGGGGTTGTTGGCCAGGCTGCGGGCAATGGACACGCGCTGTTTCATTCCCCCGGACAGATGGTGGGGATAGGAGCTTTCAAAACCCTTCAGTCCCACCATATCGATGAAGCGGGCCGCCCGCTGGCGCCGTTCCTTTTTGGACATGCCTTTCATCTTCAAGCCGAATTCCACATTGTCCTGAACCGTCTTCCAGGGGAAGAGGGCGTAGTGCTGAAAAATCATTCCGCATTCAGGAGTAATCCCCGTCACCGGTTCACCGTCCAGCAGAATACGCCCCCGGGTGGGGGCCTCAAACCCGGCCACCAGATTGAGCAAGGTGGTTTTCCCGCAGCCAGACGCCCCCACCACTACCAGCAACTCCCCGTCTTTCACATCCAGGGAGAGGTCTTTGAGAGCGGTAATTTCCCCCCGCTTGCCGGAGTAAATCTTGGTCACCCCCTGGATGGAGATCTTGGCACCATTGCTTACTGTCTCCATGGCAGCACCCTTTTCTCGAACTTGCGGAAAACCAGGTCGATGATCAAGACGGTAATGCTGATCATCACCATGCCCAGGAGCACCGTATCGGTCTGAAAATACTCCTTTCCATTCATGATCATAAAGCCCAGACCTTCCCTCGCCGCCACCAGTTCGGCGGAAATGATACAGGTCCACGCAATCCCGAGCATCACCTTGAGCCCTGCAATGATCTGGGGCAGGGAACCAGGGAGGATAACCTCCCGCATGACATCCAGCCTGGAGGCCCCGAGGTTTTTCGCGGCCCGGATCAACAAAGGGTCGATTCCCTTTGTGGCCTCGATGATGTAGAGCAGGGACGGGGCAAAGGACCCCATGAACACGATGGCGTACTTCTGAGTTTCGGTAATGCCCAGCCACAGCAGGGACAGGGGGATCCAGCTCATGGACGGCAAGGGACGGAGCAGGGAAATAAAGGGGTCGAAGACCGCCCTGAAAAACCCGTAAGAGCCCAGAAAAATGCCGAAGGGAATGGCTATGAGGCTCGAGACCAGAAACCCCACCATGACCCGGCGGGTGGATGCCAGGGTGTGGGCGATAAGCTGGCCGTTGTCCACCATCTTTATGGCCCGGGAAAGGATCTTGGTAGGTGCCGGCAGGAAGAGGGGTTCGATAAATCCGAAACGACAAAAGAGCTCCCACGCCCCAAGGAATATCAACAAGGACACAATGCCGATGGCCAATGGCTTACCCGTATGGTCGTTTTTCATGCATTGACCTCCTGAATGCCGCCGCCGATCTCAGGCGCCGCGGTTTACGAAACAAAGGCGCTGTTTGAGCTTAGGGTATCATATCTTCACCGATCCATTCCTTCACCCGGGGGGCTTTGTCGATCTGCCCATGCCTGACCAGGAACCGGGCCAGATGCTGCATGCCCGTTACAAACCGGCCCGGCTCTATCATCAAGGCCCTTTGATCCTCCGCCGGGATCCACGTAATGTCCTTGAGCACCCTCATCTGATCTTCCATGCCCAGGTTGGTCAGTTTCATTAGCGCCTTGGCACACTCTTCGGGCTGGTCGATAAGCATGTTAACTGCTTCAAAATAGCCCCTCAGAAAGGCCTTGCACCTGTCGGGATGCTTTTGGGCAAAGGCCCTGCGAACCACCAAAAGATCCGGTCCGGGACCTATCCCGTATTTTTTATAAAGGCTGAACCGGGTGTCGTTGGCCAGGAGGTGGTTGCCCGGCATGTTGAGCAATTTGTTGAAATGGGGGGTCCATGCTGCACAGGCGTCGATTTCTCCCGAGGCCATGGCCGCAGGCATTTCATTCACCTTCAGGTTGATGAGGCTCAGGTCCTCTTGCGCATCCAAACCGGCCTGTTCCAGTAAATCGATCACCAGGACATGGGCACTGGAAGCAAAAGGGGCCGCCAGTCTCTTACCCCGGAGGGCCTCCATGTCCCCGATATCCTCCGTGGCGATAAGACCCTCTACAGTGGCATAGGAATCCTGGGTACCCACGGCCATAAATCCTTTACTTCCCGAAGCCATCAGGGCAATAGCGGAGATACATCCCGTGGAAGCCACGTCCAGATCTCCGGCCACCAAAGAGCCCATCCGGCCCGAGGAGGCATAAAAGCTTTTGAAAAGGACCTTGAGACCGTACTGCCTAAAGAGCCCTTTCTCGATCCCGACCCAGGCCGGATAATGTCCCAACCACGATGACCCGCCATACACCACCGTGGGCCTTTCGGGCTCCGCATACACCCCTGCGCATAATAGGCCCGGGACCAAAAGCAGGAAAACGGCCAAGACCGGTGCCTTCCGATACATTCCCCTCTTTTTCATTATCTCCTCCGGTGACTTAGGATAGAACCATTTTTATAGCATCCCAGTTCATGAATCAAGGTTAGATGGTTTCTCCTTGCTCATTGACACAAAGTTTTTTTATTATATAGTTATTTTGGAATTTTTTATTCTCGGGGTATGCCCATGTCGAAGGAAATCTCCTCTCTTAAGATAACTGTTGACAAGGCACACATCATAACCATCGGTGAGAGGCTTTATGAACAAAGCATCGAATTGATCAGGGAACTGGTCAACAATGCCTATGACGCTGATGCAACCAGAGTGGATGTCACCGTGTCCGAAAGAGAGATAACCGTTGCAGACAATGGGGAAGGCATGGACATGGAAGGACTCAAACAGTATTTCAGTGTGGGCTCCGATGACAAGCTTATCAATCCCCTTTCCCCTCGATTCCGCCGAAACCGGATCGGTCAGTTCGGTATCGGCAAATTCGCCAGCCTGGCAGCCGCCTCCCGGTTTGAGGTGACCACTCAAAAAGGTGATTTCGCCGCCCGGGTGGTGTTCGATAAGGACCGATGGATGCAAGAGGAAGACGTCTGGAATATCCCCTTGACATACCTTCCCAGCGATCCCAAAAGGGGAGAGGGCACCCTGGTTAGACTGGTCAATCTCAAAAGGGCATTCAGGCCTGAGGATGTCATCCAACGGATCGCCGAAGGTGTGCCTATTCGCGCGGACGATTTCTCCGTCTTTGTAAATGGATACAGGGTGATGCCCCGGCGGTGGACCGGGAACCGAATCCCTATAATGACCGGCACGGCCCACGGAGCCGTACACGGGGAGATCATTATCCTTCCGGCCTACAGGGCTTCCAGGGAGAATATGGGCATCGAGATCAAGGTCAAAGGCGTTACGGTTCGCAGGGAACTCTTTGAAATGGCCTCATGGGGAAAGGCGGCCACACGAATCAGGGGAGAAATTAATGCTGATTTTCTACCCCTCACGAGTGATCGTTCAGGATTCATTGAGGACACCCCTGAATACCAGGCCTTTCAAAAAGCCGTGGAGAAAACCATTGCTGAAGTGAAGCGCGCTTATGACAGGCTTGCTTCCATGGGGGACAATCGAAAGGTGGGACGTGCTCTCAAAGAGGCGCTGCAGCGTGTGCACCAGGCCCTTGCATTAAACCCGGAGTTCTCGCCCTTTGGTGTCGTCCCCATGGCCAGGGAAGGTGCCAGCGGCATCGGAGAAACAGCAGTACGAACCTCGTCTCAAAAGGAAGCCCCTCCTGGACCAGAGATAGAAGAAATAGGAGACACTAAAGAGCCAAATTCATCCCCTCCGGATAAAATCGAACCTGAAGTTGAAAAACCTAAGAGACCCCAAAAACCGTCATTAAAGATTGCCACCCCCAACGCCGTCGTTAAAAGACTCAAGTTCGGGGAGGCCGGTGTAACGTGCTGTTTGGATCACCTGGGAGAAGACGGGCCGGAATGCATGACTGAAGGCACCATCATCTACATCAATCGCGATCATCCCCTCTATAAAAGGGAATCCAAGAAACGGGAGGCCCACATACTCAACATCGCCCGGCTCATCACCCAGGAGATCTCGCTCATGAAAGACCCTGAAAATCCCCGCGATGCCTTCAACCGCCAATCAAGACTTCTTCGTGACGCCTTCCTGGATATGGAGCAGAAGCCCCAAAATAAATAAATCCCATATTTATTCCTGGGTTAACACCCTTCTCACCACTTTGAGCATCTCCTTCATTTCATAGGGCTTGCTGATGAATCCCATGGCCCCTGCATCCAGGGCCTCACGGCTAGGTCCGTTCACCGAATAGCCGCTGGCAATAACCACTTTCACTCCGGGGTTTATCTCCAGAAGCGCTTCAAGGAACTTTCTTCATCGTTCAGTTGCCGGTAAGTCATTCCCATAAGTTCATCTCTTGTGTACCCGAACATCCTGCACAACGATTCGTTAAAAAAGGTGTGGGTCCCCTTGATGTCCACTTCGTAATAGCCCTCTTCAATGGCCTCGAGGATGGTCCGGTATTTTTCCTCGCTTTCTCTCAACGCTTCCTCCGCCCTTTTTCGTTCGGCGATTTCATTCTCCAGGTGCCGGTTGACCCGCTGCAATTCCAGGCTCCGGTGGGATAGGGTCTCAATAGAGGTGTTCATAGAGTCGTATAAACGGCCCAGACTATTCACCAGTATGGCCGTAAAGAACCCGTAAACAACCCCGGCCGTGATCCACGTAGAGGTGGCCACCGCGAATTCCTGGATGTCAAAGTCAAGCCGGAGCAACCCCGCATGGAGGCAGGAGCCCACCACGGCCAGGACCACCAGGCCCGCACCCGTGGCCAAGATCCCGGGTCTGGCCCCGAAAAAAATGGTGGTCACCACGCTGCACATCATGAAAAAAGGGACACCCTGACCGATAAGCCCCCATTTGAATATACCACTACTGGCAATAAGAAAGGCGCTGCCTAGGATCACCCATGCCCGCAGGTTGAGGGATAAGTAACGGTGGAAGACCGCGGTGGCCACGCAGACCAAGTAAATGCCGGCATGGATTGCCACAACACCGAGCCCTCCGAGCTGGGAGGCCCTTGAAATCGCAGCCGCAGCAGTGGGGGCGCCGAATATGACTATGGCCCAGAAGACAGTTTGTCAAGTCGTGCCTTTACATGACCCTGTCAGGGATCAGCCCTTTTGTCTTTTCTTTGGAGGGGGGCTGCAAGGAGGACAAAGATCAAAAACAGGTCACCGCCCGCATCGACCCGGGTTTTGAGCCCCCTTATCTGAACCTCCACCGCTCCGGGGAGCTGAAAAAGCGGGGGGAGGAACTCTGGCAACGCATGAAGGCCTGCGACCTCTGCCCCAGGCAGTGCGGGACCAACCGCCTCGACGGCAACGAGGGCTTTTGTCAGGCCTCTTCCCGGCTTGAAATCTCAGCTTTTCACCCCCACTTTGGTGAAGAAAGGCCCTTGGTCGGTCAGGGGGGATCGGGAACCGTGTTTCTCACCAACTGCGGACTCAGATGTGTGTTCTGCATTAACTGGGAGATCAGCCAGGGGGGCGCAGGAAGGGTGAGGCGTGTCGAGGATCTGGCCGAGATGATGCTCCACCTCCAGAAGATCGGCTGCCACAACATCAATTTTGTCACACCCACCCATTATTCCCCGCACATTATCCTTGCTGTTGACCGGGCCGCGGAAAGGGGCCTGAGGCTCCCCCTTGTTTACAATACTTGTGGGTGGGAGCGGGTGGAAATCCTGAAAATGCTGGATGGGGTCGTGGACATCTACCTCCCGGACTTCAAATACTCTGATGGCAAAATGGCTGCACGATACTCCTCTGAGGCCAAGGATTATCCTGAGCTCACAAAGGCGGCCCTTGTCGAAATGAACCGCCAGGTGGGCATTGCCAGACCGGCTCCCGACGGCCTCATGTACCGAGGCCTGATGATCCGTCATTTGGTTATGCCCAACGGCGTGGGCGGCACCGGGGAGGTCATCCGATGGATTGCAGAGAACCTCCCTAAAGACACCTATCTCAATATCATGTCCCAGTACAGGCCCATGTACAAGGCCGCTGAATATCCCCTGATCGCCCGGAGGATAAACCGCCAGGAATTTTCCGACGCCGTGAGATGGGCCAAGGAAGCAGGGCTCACCAACCTGGATATACAGAGAATGTTCTTCTAGAACCCCTCCAACCCCCTTGCCTTGAGGAAACCGGCCTATTTGGGCCATCAAATTACACAGGAGATGGATGGAAAAAGGGAACCGGCTTTCCCCAAGGAACATCCAAAAATCAGCTTTTCAGATCAATCACCGGTGTTCCGGGAAAGGCATCAATGTCCTGGAGCTCAATGACATTGTCTTTCACCGAGATAATGTTACACCGGGTCACACCGATCGGGTTGGGGCGTGCCGGAGAATGGGTGGCAAAAACCCCTCGCAGGGGGTTACTCATGATTCCCCTGGGATGGACCTGGAGTGTGGACCGTTTCTGCGGGGTGTCGTTCCGGTCAAACCAGTAAATCACCGTGACGGAAGAAGACTTGTCCAGGCCGGGCAGTCCTTGCTCGTATGCCTTATCCAGCACGATGAAGGTGCGGCCCTCTTCCTTGACCACCTTTCCAATAGGGTACACTTTCAACGGCCCGCCCCCGTTAATCCCCGTCTTCTTGCAAGGCCTTCCGAATCGCCGCCCTTGCAAGCAGTCTCGTGGAATCCATTACTTTCCCTTCCGCACTGCAGGCCACGATTCCCACATGTCTTGCCATTAATGTCCCCTTTCCTGATGCCTTCAACCCACGGATTTGAGGGTTTCAGAGGCTGCTCTCGTTTTGGCCATAAAAGCCATTTGCCCCGCCGCATCCGCCGGGGGTGTGCGGCGGAGGGGCTCGGGTTTCAGGGTCAACTGGATGGCCTCCTCCGGACAGGCCGCCACGCAAAGGCCGCAGCCGATGCACCGGTCCAGGTTGATCTCCGCCACCCCATCTTCGTTCATCTTAATGGCTTCCATCTGGCACCGTTCCAGACAGGTTTCACAGCCGCTGCATCCCGCCCGGTCCACCACGGCGAAATAGTTGGAAAAAACCATGTCCGCTGGTTTGGGATGCTTTCTCAAAGAGTTCAGGACCCCGCAGCAGTCTCCACAGCAATTACACATCCCTCCCGGATTCTGGGCCGTGGCGGGCTGGGTGACCAAGCCGGCCTCCTGGGCCTCCGCCAGAATCCGAAGGGCCTCATCCACCCCTACCTCCCGGCCCATGCCCTTGTCCAGATAGTACTGCCCCATAGACCCGAACATAAAACAGACCTCCAGGGGTTTGTCACAGCCCTGCTCCACCAGCCGCTTCTGCTTTCGGCAAATGCAGTCGGTTACCACGATCTTGTCGGCCTTTCTGAGTATCTCGCTGGCGTCCTCGTAGGGGGCCACATTGTGAAGCACCTCTAAGGTGCGTTGCACAGGGACGGTCCGCAAAAAGGCGGGCGCGCCCGTGGTTATGGCCTTATGAAAGCCCTCCTCCATGTATTTCTCCACCAGGCCGGCCATGCGCCGGTCCAGATTCCCAACCTGAAACTCAAACAGGCCGTGTACAAAGGGAATCGCTCCGTACTTGACCACATCCCCCCTTTTGAGGCGAAAAACGAGCCCCCTGTGGTACATATCGTCCAGGTGTAAAGCCACGTCCTCTGCCGGTTGGCCTGTACGGGCGGCCACCTCTTCCGGGGTCTCGAGCCTCTGGGTAAGATTCAAAAACATACGGGCGTCTTTTTCAGTGAAAAGCTCCCGCAGGATCTCAAGCTCAACACCAGACTCGGTGGCCGGAAAGCCCAGCGAGTATTTATCCAGCCGCTCCTGCAACTCCCTGAAGATCTGTTCTGTCATCTTATCCTCCCTGATTCTTTTCTTCCTCCGCCCGCCGGGCAAATTCACTGAACCGCCGGGCCTCCTCTTCATATCCCATGGAGGCATAGATCCGGCTGACCCGCTCAAAATAAAAGGGGCGATCAATAGGGTCCTCCTGGGCCAGGGACAGGTAGGCCTCCAGGACCGCCGTGCCCTTCTCGCCCAGTTCAAAGCGGATATCCGCCAGTTTTCTCTGCACCACGGGATCCACACGGGCATGACAGCTTTGACGCTGGGTCATGACCTCCATATAGAGATCGCGGGCCCTTACAAACTCTCCCATGGCCTCATAGGTCCCGGCCAGGGCCTTTAACATGGCCTCGTGCCGTCCGTATTCCTTTATAAATGTCTCATAAAAATCTGTCGCCTCCCCCAGCCTTCCGGCCCGGCAGAGGCCCTCGCCGCGAAGCAGCACATAGCCCCGCGACTCTTGAAACTCGCCAGGGCAGGAATCAAGAAGGGCTTCGGCCCGGTCATAGGCCCCCACCTCCCAGAAGACCTCGCAGAGGATCTGGTAGCCGGGAAGCGCCTCTGGGTGGTACTCCAGGAAGGATTCCAGCAACGCCCTGGCCTCATCAAGACGGTGGAGGTTCAAAAGGGCCGTAGCCAGTTCCAGGGGAATGAAGGAGTCCGGAGAGGGATTTTCTTCCAGGGCTCGGGAAAGGGCGTCCACGGCCGGTTCAAAATCCCCCCTGTTGAGCGCCACATACCCTTCCTGGAAAGAGGGGCCGTAGGAGAGATAGGCGGATCTCACATCATCGGGCAAGGTCCCGCAAAGGGCCATAAAGGTTTCAAGATCATCGCCTCCGGTCTGCTCGTCTTCCTCGACCGGAGAGATCGGTTCAAACCCGTCAGGGTCCCCTTGAGCGGCCATAGACATGGAGCGCTCCAGGCCCTCCAGCCTGACTTTAATGTCTTGCTGGAGCCCCGGATCCCGGGTCAGGTCCAGTGCCAGTTCAAGCAGTTCCCGGGCATCCTGTATGTATCCGGATTCCTTCAGGTCTTGAGCCGTCCCCACATGCTCCCGGGCCAGGGCCTCTGTGGAGCCCTGTAACTTTTCGAGGATTCTCGACCTGGCTTCCCCGTAACCGGGTGCATCTTTTATAAGGGCCTCCAGGGCCGCTTCATAGGCCAGCCTGGCCCTTCCCCATTCCGAGGCCCTCACGCAGACGTCTCCCCGTTGTTCGTGCTTCTCAGGATTGGCCCTGAAAAGGGTCTTTAATAGTCCCATGGGCGCCGGGCTCCCCTGATCTTTGATGGCCCCTCATCCGGCGTGCCACAGCATTGAATAAAGAATGGCACAGCCTCTTTGAGAATCCATAAAAGCACACTCATACACCTTTTTGCAACGGGTTAATCAGGAAAGGCCTTTGGACCGCCTCTATGCATCACCTTTGGTTACCCGGATCTCTTCCTGATCGCATTGATTTTCTTTTTCATGGCCGTCAGGGGCCTGGAGGTGCTCCAGGAAACGGGCAGGCTCGACATCCAGCCCGACGTGGAATACTGGACCTCCACTCTTCAGCATTAACCGTTGTTGCATAAAAGGCGCCCAAGGATTTGGCATTTCGCCTTCTATGACTTCAAATGCCGCTTTTAACGCTTTAAACCTGGAATTGACCAATAGTGATATCCAGGCCCTGGATATAAAATGACATAACTTTCTGTTTTTACTGCAGTTATATTTCTAGGAGCTCCATGCGTTTGGTCGCGGTAGGGATGCCGGTTACCCGGCACCCCCCGCACAGATCCCAGCGAGCGCTACTAACGCACTGGGCTCCTGCCTCGGGTAATGACGTACAGGCTCAGGTCCGGCTATGGATGATGCTTGTCTCGACAATCAGCCTGTCGTATCCGTTCCAATGCATTTTGCAAGCCCGTCATCCTAAATCCTTCCCGGCTCAGCGTCCGGAGCTTGTTTTGTTAGAACAGATTCCCCTCGGCCAGTCCCCTTCCCTCCACGGCCTCCTCCGACAGGATTCGCACCTGTCTTCGATCGGCCCCTTCCTCGGTATCTATGGGCCTGTCCGACTTCCCACCTCCGTGCATCGCAGTCGTACTCCCTTGGGATTCCCTGCGCGGACCGTGCTGCCATTACCCCAGGGCCAGAGGTGGGATCTCCCGGTTGGCGTGTTTGGGAATGAAAGGTGTGCCTGCAGTGGCCTGAAGATCAGCTCATCTTCCCGGTCAGGTCAAGGACCTTCTAAAAACTTCAGATCTCGGTCAACTCATTGGCAAGTGAATAAGGAATCAAAGCTCCGGTAGGTAATGTTTGCCATACTTTCTCACGATGAGCGGCGTTGTAAACCACTTCCTCATTTGGAAATTTCTCCGCCACTTGATTTATGATCCGAAACTCTTCCTTGGAAAGGGGCTCCGTGTTATTCTCATCGGATTTTTTGACAAGCGCAATCAGGTCTCTGTGATTGTTTAGTTGGGGCCCATAGGTAATGGCAGCATAGGTGGCCCCTGTGAGTCCTTTGCCAAGGTGCCGGAAAGCAAGCATATCCGCATACCATAAGTATTTAGCCAAAAACAAAAACTTATCTCCCCCTTTGATTAGGCGCCTACCGAGGATGCTCTCGAATGTTTTGGCAATGAGCTTAATCCGGCATAGGTCAATTTCTCGGTTCCCGGTATAGCGATCTTTATAGGTGTCATCTTGCAGTTCGGCTCGTAAGGCACGATCCATGGCCTTGCTCTGAACCATCCCCGTTTCCCAGCGTTTGATACTGGCAATTCCAACATTCATGGCATCAGCCAATTGCTGCTGGGTCAACCCCCTTGCCTCGCGTAAGGACTTGATTTCCCGGCTGGTTAAAAGCCCGATCTTTGTGCGATAGGCATCTGCAATAGCACGCTGTACACGGCCAGCAGTCTGCACCGTGCCCGCTTCAAGACCGCATATCGGGCACACAAAGGCTTCCACCCTATAGTCAATATCGACGCCTTTGAACGTTTTCTCTTTATGCAATTTCTTTAGCTCCAGAGGACCATGGCCTTTGGGGCAATGAGGCGCTTTCATAACTACTCCTTCATTGGCCGGTCTTGATGTAAGGACACCAGCCAAAAAAATCCTTCACTGACAGCAAACTTCAAATAGACCCTGCAGTTGAACCGGCGGCTATCCACCACAAAGGCGAAAAGCTCCAGATCTTTGATCTCCTCCTTATAGGACCTTTGAGGCGGGCGGGAACCTACATAGTGGGCTAATGCCGTTTCCTCTAGGAGCTCTGACAACACGTCGAGCAACTCATGGCCTATATGGTACCCGAGCTCTATAGCGTCTTCCGCGATCACCTCTTGATTGATCACGAAGACATGGCCTTTCCGCGCCGCAGCTTTGGCATCACGCAGTTTGCTGAATAATTCCTTATTTGACGGCCTTTCCATCTAATATGGTATCAATTGATACTTTTGTCAAGGTTTTTCGCAAAGATAACACCCCAATTACAGGGGTAACGCGGAGCGCCTCATAAGGATGCCCAAAAAGTTGGCCACAATACTGGCCGTGGTGCCCCAGATCAACTCACCCTGGTACCGGTATTCCGGATAACCCCGGCCCGCCAGGAATTCTCCGCGACCCAGGTCGTCTTTGGAAACCTGATCGGCAAAGAACATCAGGGGCACTGCAACGATTTTTTCCACCTCCCCGGGGTTGATGTTAAAGGGATAAGGGTGGGGGATGAGACCTACAAAGGGGTGGACAATAAAGGGGGGAACAAAGGTCATGGAATCGTCAATGGGGCCCAGGATCGCAACATCCTCTTTCAGGAGCCCGATCTCTTCTTCGGCCTCCCTTAGCGCGGCTTCCTGAGGGCTTTGGTCTTTTTTATCCACCACCCCTCCGGGGAAGGACATGTGGCCCTGGTGGTACTTGACCCGGGGCGCCCGCTTTGTGAAGAGAAGATGGTATTCCCGGTCCATCTTGAAAACGGGAACCAGGACGGCCGCAGGGGTATACTCTGAATCCTCGTTATTGATGCGGCGGGGCGAGCGGTTCATCAAAATATTTTTGATGGTTTCGCTGAAATCCTGTCCCTCAACCATATAAACCCCGTAGGTCGATAAAAGGCGCTTAAGAATTCGGCATTTCGCCTTCTGTGGCTTCAAATGCCACTTTTAATGCCTTAAATTTGGAAGTCACCAATAGGGATATCCAGACCCTGGATGTAAAATGGCATAACTTGCTCTTCTTAATGCATCTATATGTCTGGGAGCTCAATGCGTTTCCAACAACGGGGGAAACCCTATCACGCTTAAAAGCCCTCTTGGACGTCTGCCTGCAAACGCCTGAAATTGCCCCCCAGGATTGCCGCCTCCGCCTCCGGGTCCAGACCCAGGCCCCGCACCTTGGAGAGCTCGGCCCCAGGGCTTCCAAAGGGAAAATCGGATCCGAAGAGCAGCCGGGAATGGCCGTATCGGCGGATATAGGCCCGGATCTCCTCCCTTGAGGCCAGGGCCGTATCCGCCCACACGTGTTCCTCTTCCCACAGGCCCGCCCGGACCAGGGCCTCGAACCCGCCGTTGAGCATGCCCAGGTGGGGGATGATCACCCGCACCACCCGGGCCAGTTCCCGGACGAAATAAAGGGTGTTGTAGAACTCTTCTTCCAGCACCACGGGAAGGTTCCTCCGCCGGATTTCGGAAAGGGCGGCCCGGCATCCGGGGTCGTCGTAGTGGTAGACCGGTTCCTGGCTGTGGCGGTGCCACTTGATGCCGCAGTGGGCCGGCGTGAGCTGGTCAACGGCAAAGTCGTTCCAGATGAAAAAGTAGGGGTACACCGCAAAGTCATGGGGCCTCAAAGTAAGAAGGTAGGCATTGCTATCCCTGCGGCGCGAACGCCAGGCAGGGGTATCTATAAACCGGGGGTCGTGGCGGTCGTAGATCTCAATGACCGGAGAAAAGAGGGCCGCCCCTCGGACGTCCGTCCCGGGCAGCTTTTGTGTGTAGTCTTCAAAAGACTGGGGCGGGCTTTGGTCGATCACCCCGCAATGGACGTGGGCATCGATGACCGCCGGAGGCGACGACCGCAAACCCTTTGATGCTTCAGAAGCTTTCATGGCCATATTTAACTTTCAACCCTAAATTTGGCCACTCTTTCTCTCCATATGCTCGATAATGATCTCCGCCGCAATGCGGGCCCCGATCCCCGGGGGCAGGGCACATTTCTCAAAACCCCTGTCCGCCAGAAAATCCGGATAGCCCCGTTCCGCATCGGATGTATCGTGGAAGGTCCCGAAGTCCACACTTTCGTGGATCTCACGGCACTTGGTGGTACCCAGGGTGTTCTCAAAGCGGCCCAGGAACCGCCGGCACTGGCCGAAGGTGCGGGCATTGGCCCCGTAGTCCAGCATGTCCTTCCGGCCGAAATAAAAACCCAGGGCTGCCATGCTTCCGATCACCCCACCACAGGTCTCGCCGGTCAGGGCGAGCCCCGGAAAGGGGGAAAGGGCCTGGATCACCTCCATGTTGCCGAAACCGAATTCCTCCATGACCGCCAGGGCGCTGCTTTTGGAACAGCTCTGGCTCACCTGCTCATAGGCCTCGGCCCTTGCCTGCACCCGATCCAGGATTTCCGCCTTTTTGGCGATGATCTCCGCCGGGCTCCGGGTACTTTTTGGGATGTCTCCTTCCAGAAGGCCTCTGAGCCGCTCCTCCACCGCGCTCTTGTCTTCAGGCCCTTTGGCCAGCTCCTCCACCCGCTGCTTCAAGGCCTCATAATCGGGACCCTTTTCTTCGCTCATATTCAAAACCTCCCCGCATTCATTTTTACCCCGCGTTCTCTCAATAGCTCCTTTTACCAGGAAACACACCCCGAACGCCACCCCTTGGATGCGCTGTATCTCCATTCCGTCTTGGAATCAGGTGAATGTGGGCATGCATGATGGTCTGGCCCGCGGACACCCCGCAGTTGACCCCCATGTTGAATCCGGTCACCGAGGGATCTTTTTTGAGAATATCATCTTTAAGGGATAAGATAAGGGCCTCGGCATCCCGTCTTTCCCTGGATGTCATGGTCAGGAAATCAGGGGTGTGGCGCACAGGGATGATGAGCATGTGGCCTCCTGTCACAGGGTGCCTGTCCCTGATGGCGACCACAGTGCCTCGTCTTTCCACCACACGCCCGGTTTCTGCAATATCGCAAAAAGGGCATTTCTCAGATGAGTTCAGACCATCCTCCCTATGCCGTCATCGATCCATCTATCACTGAGATTCCCAATTGAGCCGCCTTTTGAGGTCGTTACAGTGGGGCATGGGCAACAGGCCACCTCGTGGCTTTGAAATGCCACTTTGGCATCTCAAATGTCGCGTTCCCTCACCATAATGTCGCTCCTCTTATCGCGGTGAACTCAAGGATGTCACATTTTGTGCTTTCCTCACAATCTGGTCTCTTGACGGCGCAAATTACACGTGTTATTATACGTGCAATCTTGAGGAGGTAATGGCAATGCAAAAGAAACTCACTGTGACCATTGACGAAGAGGTTTATGAGGGTCTGCGGGCCGTCATCGGACCACGAAAAATAAGCCGTTTTATTGAAGACTTGGTTCGGCCCCATGTTTTAAAAAAAGATATGTATGCTGCGTATAAAGAGATGGCCGCCGATCAAATCAGAGAAACGGAAGCCCTTGAATGGGCTGAAGGGACGATTGGAGATTTAGGTGATGAAGAGAGGTGAAGTGTGGTCGATTAATTTCGGTCCATCCATAGGAGGCGGGATTCGAAAACAAAGACCCGCCGTTATCGTAAGCAATGATGCCGCCAATCATTATCTGAATAGAGTCCAAGTGGTGCCCATAACCAGTAATGTTGACAAACTCTACCCGAGTGAGGCATATGTGA
>CAZNLL010000007.1:0-1074 GCA_964573885.1 uncultured Desulfobacteraceae bacterium
CTGATGGCCGCCAAAGAAGCCGCCTCAGGAGAAGCAGGGGCCGAGGGTCCGAAACAAAAGGAAAAGGAAATTCTTGTCATTGAAAAATTCTTTTCCGCCTTTGATACCCTGTCCCAGAGGTTCATAGAGGCCGCAGCCAGCACCGCGTCCCTGGCGGCCCGGGCCCCGGACCGGGTGAGGGACGCCTGGGGCTTTCTGTCCCGGCCGGAAAACCGTTCCAAACTCATACGGCTCCTGGTGGATATAGCGGGGGCCGTGGCCGTGGCCCTGATCCTCGGGCTGATCCTCAGGAAGTACACACCCCGGCCCAGGGAGGCACACCCCGCCTTCCCCTCGAGGCTGGCCTTTGGATTGGCGCGCATCCTCCTAAGGCTTATCCCTTACGGAGCCATCCTGGTCGTCCTTTCCATCTTGTTCGGGGTCCTTCCCTCCTTCGCTCTGGGTCAGGCCCTGGTCTTTCTCCTCTTTGTGATCCTCCTGTGCTACCGGATCGCCTTCGAAGTCTTCAGGGTGATCCTGGCACCGGAAGACGGGACCCTGCGGCTTCTCCCCCTTACGGACGAAAACGCCAATTACTACTGGATCTGGTTCCGGCGTTTTGCAAACTACGGGGCCCTCTACTTTTTGGTGACCAGCGCCCTGGGGGCCTCCAACCTGGCCTCTCCTTCCTTTGCCTTTATCCGGGGAATTCTCCTGGTGGTCTTTCCCCTGATGATCAGCATTTTTATCCTCCAGGCGGCCAGAGAGGTGCGAACCATGTACGGCCCTCCCCCCTCAGAAACGGGCACGGAACAAGACCCCAGGCGGATGAAGGGCTTTGTCATCCGATACTGGCCTGTCCTGGCCATCGCCTATGCCTGGGCCATCTCCCTGTTTTTGATCTTCCAGTATGACCGGGGCTTCAAATACCTGCTGGTGGCCACCGTGGAAACAGGCATTGCCGTACTGGCCCTCTTCCTGGTCCTCCGCATCCTGGACCGCATATTCAACAGGCTCTTTGCCATTAACAAACGGGTCAAGGCGCGTCTTCCGGGGCTGGAGGAAAAGACCAACCGGTACATCCAGATCTTCAGG
>CAZNLL010000007.1:1084-55994 GCA_964573885.1 uncultured Desulfobacteraceae bacterium
GATCCTGGATGTGGCGGTGGTGATCATCGGCCTGGGGGTGATCGCCCAATTCTGGGGCGTTCCGGTCTCCACCTTTGTGGCCTCCAGGGCCGGCACCTTGGTCATTGTCAGGGCCATCACCATCCTTATTACCCTGGGCGTGGTGGTCGCCGTGATCGGGGTGAGCCAGTTTGTGGGCGGTTTTCTCCTCAAAGAACAGAGGGGCGGGAAGAAGAGGGAGGTCACCCAGAAGATGAAGACCCTGGTGCCCGTGGTAAAGACGGCCGTGAGGATCGCCGCCGGGTTTGTGGGGGGGATTATCATCCTGGAGAGCCTGGGGGTCAACACCACTCCCATCCTGGCCGGCGCCGGGATTATCGGCCTGGCCGTCGGCTTCGGGGCCCAGACCCTCGTCAAAGACCTCATCACCGGTCTCTTCATCCTCTTTGAAGAGAGCATCCGCGTGGGAGACTGGGCCAGCGTGGGCAATAAGGGGGGTAATGTGGAGGCCATCGGGTTGCGCACCGTCAAGTTGAGGGACCTTAACGGAAATGTGCATGTGGTTCCCAACAGCTCCATCGACGCGGTCACCAATTTGAGCAAGGAATACTCCCGGGCGGTCATGGACGTGGGTGTGGCCTACCGGGAAGACGTGGACGAGGTCATGAAGATACTCAAAGAGGTGGGGGAAGACCTGCAGAGCGATCCCGAATACGGCCTCCATATCCTGGAGCCCTTGGAGATATTCGGGCTGGATCGGTTCGAGGACTCGGCGGTGGTCATCAGGACCCGCTTCAAGACCACCCCCCTCAAGCAATGGGGCATCAGGCGGGAGTTCAACCGACGCCTCAAGAAGCGCTTTGACGCCGAGGGCATTGAGATCCCGTTCCCCCACACCACGGTGTATATGGGAGAACCCAAAAAGGGGACCGCCCCGCCCCTGGAGGTTCATATCGAGGAAGGAGAAAAGCCCTCCAAGGACTGAGGCCGTCTATATGGCCGTCAACGCCTCCCTTCCACCCTGCCCAGCTTCCTGGTGAGGATGAAACGGACCACAAAGAACCCCGCCAGGGCAAAAAAAAGGGTGATGTGGTCAATGCGCAGGACCAGCCAGAACCCAAGCAAGGCCCCCAGAGCACGGAATATAAAGCTTATGCCCAGCCACAACCTGGCCTTGGGTTGACCGGCCACCCGCTTCAGGGTCCACCACAGCCCTCCGAAATAGAACAGGCCGATGGCGCCTCCCCAGGCCAAGCCCACAAACCACCAGGCCATGTCAATCTTGTTCATTTTCCCTTTCCCTGATAATAGCCCGCCTCTGCCGGTTCACCCAGAACCACCCATTGGCGCACCCTGCAATAAGCCCTATAATCACCAGCATGAGTTAGTGACATATCCACAGGGCCGTGCCTTGGATCTCCTTGAACAGGGCACTGCTCACCGAGCCCATGAACCACTTCTTCAAAAGGCCCTGACCAGCACCTCTTCGCCCCACCCCCACCACGGCAAATCGCCCCTTTTCCGCCTCTTTGAGGATGGCCCGGGCCACGTTTCCCCCGTCAACGGCCTTGATCTCAATCCGCTCCTTTTCAACCCCGTTGCGGACGAGTTCTTCGCGGCCCTTTGAGAGGATCTCCTCTGCGCCCTGTTCCGAGGCCTCGCCCGGTTTCTCCACGGTGAAGAGGATCACCCGGTGCTCCGTCCCCGGGCCCACCATAAAGCCCACATGATCGGCCATTCGGTAGGAGGCCTCTGAACCGTCTATGCACACGAGCACATTCCGCCTCTCCGTGTCCGGCCTGCGGCAAATCCATATAGGAAATTGGACTTTGTTTTCCAATAGATCCGCGGTCACACTCTCGTCAAAGGCCTCCTCCAGCCAGGACAGGCCCCGCCGGCCCAGGACCACGGCATCGTAGAGGCCCTGTTCCGCTTCCTGAATGATGTCCATGACCTTTGAAAACTTGCGGGTCTGGAATTTGGCATCCACCGCTTCCCTGGCAAATCCCCGCTGGATCAGCTCTTTTCTGGCCCCTTCCAGGGCCTTTCGGCCCTTGATCTCATACTGTTTGGCCTGCTCTTCGCTCTGGCTGACATTGTCGTAGGTGCGTTCCCCCTCCCACAGGGGCGGGGGCTTGGGGGCCGTATAAAAGAGGGTGAGCCTCAGGCCCGTCTTGTCCGGGAAAAAGCGGCCCACAAACCGAACCCCGTAGAGCGCGCTCTGCTGTTCGCTCACGGTAACCAGCAAATGTCTGTCCATGCCTCAGCCTCCCGCCTTCTTGATAAGGGTCACACCCTGGAAAAATCAGGACCCTAATAGATCTCCCTCTTGTTCTCCCGGTGGTCCACCATGTAGAGGAGCTTCACCTGCTTGCCCATCTCCTCCTTAAGGGCCTGGAGCTTGTCCCGATCGATCTCGTACATGCGGATATAGACCCGCCGATACCCGGGCGGCACTCCTTGTTCATAGGTCCCCAGGATGCTGACCATTCGGCCTCCGTATTTGCGGACAATGTCACTCACCTCCTTGATGGATCCGGGCCGGTCCTCGACCTCAAAGGCGAATTGAATTCCCCGTTTACCCACCCCAGTCAGCGATATGAGGACCTTGAAGAGGTCCGCCTTGCTGATGACGCCCACCACCTTTCCCTCCGGGTCCAGGACCGGGGCCCCGGATATCCTTTTCTCCAGGAGGATGTCCGCGGCCTCTTCCACTGTAGCGTCCACGGCAACGGTGACGGGATCTTTGGTCATAATCTCACTGACCTTGATCTTGGAAACCAGGTAGAGGATCTCGTGGATATCCAGGGTGGTGGCATCGGAGGCGGAGGCTTCCTTGATGTCCCGGTCTGTGACAATCCCCACAAGCCTGTCCTTTTTCATCACCGGTAGCATGCTCACCTTGTGTTCCTTGAGAGCCCTTGCCGCCTTGTCCATGGAATCATTTTCATCAATGGTCACCACATCCTTACTCATCCAGTTTTTGACTAACATGGCCACCCTCCCTTGTTTCCACCCGGATCAGGTGCTCTAACCTGTCCCGGTATTTTAAGGTAATCTGCCCTCTTCGTGCTTCCTCTCCAGGGCGCCGGCCCGAGGGCGGCGACGGCCCCCTGGTAGTTATTCAAGCCCTGGTAGCTTACCCAATGAAGGCCCAAAAGACAAGGCCCCAGGAGCCTGGTGATCTCCCTTCTTGCCAAGCCACGGGGGATGAAGGTAGACTTGTTAAATGGTAAACAAACCCTTTGTTGGGCCCATAATCGCCCTCTTTCTCCTGATCTTTTCTCCCCCTGTCTCCGGCCTCTCCTGGGCGGCCACGGCCACCGTGGAGGTGGTCCACTCCCAGGACCGGTATGCTCCAGGCGGGTCTTATCCCCTGGCCTTCAGGCTCCACATCAAAGACCCCTGGTATATCCACGGCACCGGGGCGGATGAGCCCTTTCCCACATCTCTTTCCTTTTCCACTCCCCCGGGGATCACCCTGCAGGAGATCCGGTTCCCACCGGCCCGGAAAAAGAAGTTCCCCTATAACCGGAAAACGGTGGAGGTCTTTTCCGGGGACATTCCGGTCAAGGCCCGCCTGGTGGTGGCCCGTGACGCCAGCCCGGGAACACACACCATAGAGGGGCTTTTCTCCTACCAGCCCTGCTCGGCCCAGGCCTGCCTTCCCCCCGAAAAGCTCCCCTTTACCCTGTCCCTTGGGGTAGGGCCCCATGGGGAGGCTGATCGGGCCCTGAATGAGGCCTTGCTTGAATCCTCCCCGGGCGCTTCCGGCGGTACATCGCTTTTCTTCACCCTTCTCGCCCTGTTTTTGGGGGGTCTTGCCCTCAATCTCACCCCCTGCATCTACCCCCTCATTCCCATCACCGTCTCCTATTTTGGGGGCACAGGGCAAAGATCGGGAGGGCAAAGGGTGGTCCACGGCCTCCTCTATATGACAGGGCTGGCCTTGACCAACGCCTTTCTGGGGGTGACGGCCAGCCTCTCCGGGGGAATCCTCGGTTCGGCCCTCCAGCACCCGGCGGTCCTCCTGGGTGTGGCGGGCATCCTCGTCTGGCTGGGGCTGAGTTTTTTCGGCCTTTGGGAACTGACCCTCCCCTCGTGGGTCATGAGGGGGGCCTCAAGGAATGTCGGCGGGTACCCGGGGACCTTTGCCATGGGCCTCACGCTGGGCATTGTCGCCGCCCCCTGCCTGGGGCCTTTCATCCTGGGCCTCCTCACCTTTGTGGGGCAGAAGGGGGACCCGGTTCTGGGCTTTCTCTATTTTTTGGTCCTCAGCCTGGGTCTGGGCCTTCCCTTGGCCTTGCTGGCCGTGTTTTCAGGGGCGATCCACCGGCTCCCCCGCTCCGGGGAATGGATGGTATGGATCCGCAAGGGGCTTGGGTGGGTCCTCATCGGCATGGCCGGGTACATGGTAGAGCCCCTGATCCCCGGGACCTTTGCAAAAGCCCTGGTTTTTGCCGCCATTGCGGGAGCTGCGGGGCTCCATCTGGGCTGGATGGATAAGAGCCGAAGCTCCTGGCGCGTCTATGGCTATGTCAAGAAAGGGGTGGGGTCAGCCCTCATCATAGGGGCCCTGGTCTTTTTGTTCGCCGGCCAGGGTCGGGATAAGGGGATCTCCTGGATCCCTTATGACCGGACCCTGGTTCTCAAGGCGGCCGCCCAGGGCAAGCCGGTCATGCTCGATTTCTACGCAGACTGGTGCAGGCCATGCCGGGCCATGGACCAGGAGGTGTTCACGGATCCGGAGGTGATCCAGATGAGCAGGCACTTTGTGACCCTGCGGGCCGACCTCACACGCCGGCAGCCCTGGCAGCGGGAGCTGCGGGAGCGCCATGAGCTCAGGGGGGTGCCCACCCTGGTATTCTTGGACCGGCACGGAGTGGAGAAACGGAGGCTCAGGATCGAATCCTTTGTGGGGAAAAAGAAGGTCCTGTCCAAGATGAAGCAGGCCCTGGAAGGCCCCTGAAAGGCCGCCCCTCGCCGTCCCATCCGGCCGATTTCGGTCTTGTCAACACCGGCGGGATGGTCTACAAGTCTCTCAAGCAGGAAGGCCTATACCGGTTTCTCCCGCAGACTTTGGAGGTTAAGAGGTGGAAAAGCCCGTTTTTGTGATTATCGACATGGTCAAAGACAGTTTCAGGCAGGAGGAGCACCTGGCCATCACCCCCCATGCAAAAAAGATCATAGCCCCCATCAACCGCCTCGTTGGTGTTTTCAGGGAAAACAACTGGCCCGTGGTGTTTTCCACGGACGCCTTTCATGAAGACGACTTTATCTTTAAGGGTCGAATGAAGCCCCATTCTCTGGCCGGGACCGAAGGGGCCGAGGTCATTGATGAGTTGGACCGGCGGGAAGAAGACCTGTGGCTTCCAAAGCCCCGGTTTTCCGCCTTTTTTCAGACCGGCTTTGAGGTATGGTTGAAAGAAAGGGGGATCACCCTTTGTGCGGTTGCGGGCATCACCACCAATGTCTGTGTCCTGAGCACAGTGATGGACGCCCTGTCGTGGGATTTCAAGGTGGTGTTGCTGGAGGATTGTACCGCCGCCATCTCCGAAGAAATCCACAGGAAGACCTTGGATCTCTACCGCAAAAACGCCCTTTACCCCCTGTTCAGGGTGGCCACCTCATCCCAGCTTGCCAAAGACCTGGTCGCCCCAAAAGGAACCGCCTAGAGGCTGCCTAGAGATCAAGGGCGTCCGCCACAATGCCCCTGTGGTAGTCCCCGTTTCCGAACGACACTTCCAGCCTTTTTGCATTCCTGGTATAGAGATGGAGGTCGAACTCCTCTGTAAACCCGATCCCCCCGGTCACCTGGTGTGCCATCTTTGTCACATCCTTAAAGGCCTCCCCGCACCAGGCCTTGGCAATAGAGGCCTCTTTACGACACGCCATTCCCTCACTGAGCATCCAGGCCGCATAATGGGCCGCGTGCCTGGCGGTTTCCGCCTTCGCAAACATATCCACGCACATATGCTGAACAACCTGGAATGCGGACAGGGGTCTTCCAAACTGGATCCTTTGGTTCACATGCCCGAAGCACAGATCCAGTACCTTGTCCATACCTCCCACGCATTCACAACTCAAGGCGGCGGCAATTTGTGGCCACACCGCTTTTATGTATTGCCAGCCCTTCCCGACCTCTCCCACAACCCGATCCGGTGGAACCTCCACCTCCTGGCAGCGAACCACACACTCGGTCCCAAGGCCTGTAACGGTCTTAAGGGGCACCGTATCCACTCCCTGGCTGTGTCGGCCCACAAGAAAGAGGGTGACCCCCTCACCGGTCTCAGAGGGGGTTTTGGCCGCACAGATGAAATGATCAGCCACGTGTGCGTAAGGCACATAGTATGCGGATCCCTCCAGCCGATAGCCTCCCGGAAAAGCTTCGGCCACCAGGCCTGTATGGTCCCATCCGTAAAGGCCGCTTTTCCCCGCCAGGGCCAGGGTGACAATAGAGTCCCCGGCTGCGATGTGAGGCAGGTATTCCTCCTTTATCTCCGGCGAGGCCCAATCCTGGAGCAAAAGCCCGCTTACCACCACGGTGGTGAAAAAGGGCGTGGGTACGGCCGCAGCCCCAAGGGCCTCCTGGATCACCCCGAGTTGGAGAAAAGGACCGTCATATCCCCCGTAGTCTTGGCTGAAGGGCAATCCCATCCATCCCAGTTGCCCCATCTTCTCCCACATTTCAGGGGAGTAGCCCTTTTCATCCTCATAAAGGGCCCTCACCACACGGGCAGGGGCCTCCTTTTCAAGGAATTTTTTTGCTGAAACCATCAGCATTCTTTCTTCTTCATCAAAATGAAAATCCATGAAATACTCCCCTCTGACCTGACTCCCGGAGGTCGCCGGCCCGCTGTCTATTTGGCGCCCAGCCGCAAACCCCGGCGGGCGATGATATTCTTCAGCACTTCCACCACGCCGCCCTGCAAGGTGTAGGACGGACTCCACAGATAATCGTCACATACCATCCCGTCAAAAGGGGCCTCGGGTGAGCCGGGCATGAGCAGGGCCGGGAGGCCCATGATGGTTGTGGCCACATCCGCCAGCCTGGATTCGTACAGGGTGGCCACGGTCTTACCCATGGCCGCCTCAAAAGTGGGGATCTTGCCCTGGTCCAAGAGGCTTGCCACATAATAGAGATAAAGCCGGGCCACATGGTATTCCTCTTCCAGCCTGGCAAAGGTATTCCTTATCAGGGGGTCCTCTGAAAGGGGCTTGCCCTTATCCTTGGTGGTCTTCACGTAATCAAACAAGGCTTCCTTGGTCTGGTAATTTTGCATAAGCCTCTCAATGCCGGCCCGTTCATAATCCAGATTGGTCATAATCTGCCGAAAGCCGTTGTCCTTTTTACCCACCAGGTACTCCTTGGGAACCACCACGTTGTCAAAAAAGACTTCATTAAAGGAGTGCACCCCCGCCATGTTGATAATGGGTCGCACCGTGACCCCTGGGCTTTTCATGTCGATAATCATTTCACTGAAGGCATTATACCTGGAAACCTCTGGGTCAAAGTTGGTCTTCACAAGGGCCCACCCGTAATCAGCCAGGTGCCCGTTGGAGGTCCACACCTTCTGGCCGTTCACCAGGAAATGGTCTCTTTTCTCTACCGCCGTTGACCTGGCATTGGCCAGGTCCGATCCTGCATCAGGTTCACTGAAAAGCAGGCAAAAACAGACATCCGAGTCGAGGACCTTGGGCAAGAACTTTTCCTTCAGCGATTCCGACCCAAAGTGGATAATCCCGGGCCCCACCTGGCGGTCCCCGATAAAATGGTATGCCATGGGAGCCCCGGCCATAAACATCTCCTCCAGCATGATGGTCCTGTCCACGTAACCCCACCCTTTTCCTCCATACTCCTGGGGCCATGCCAGGCCTATCCACCCCTTTTTGGCCACCTCCTTTGAAAAGGCCTTTGAAAACTGATGGACAAAACAGTTGTTCCCTTTGGGGTAAATTCCCTTGCTCAACTCCCTCTTCAGGAACGCCCTCACTTCCTGCCTGAAGGCCCTTTGTTTCTCCGTGAGCTTGAAGTCCATGCTGATCTCTCCTCATTCTCCGTTCTTTGAACGCGGCTTCATTGCCGCCCTTCCCGGGAGCCCTTGTCGCACAAAGAATCCTGGTATCATTTTAGCTCTATGAAATTGGATCATAGACACTGGAAACGCCTAAAGTGTTACGAATCCTGAAGCACCACAAAGAGAAGTCAAGCCTTTTTTCCAGGATTCTTTAAAATCTCATATCACATCGTGATGCCTTTATCATCTCCCACCACTGTCCAGAGGCCCCTCCCTCGTCCGCCGGGGGAAACGGCCTTCTTGATTTGCCCTTGACACCCGGACCGGATTGGCTGATACTCCCTTTTACTCTTTTCAGGGACCCTGCCCTTCTCCGGGTTGGGTCTTCAACCCTTCTGGGGGCTGGTCGGTTTTGTGGGTGAAACAAGGTGTTGGAGGAGAATGTGGATCGCAGAGTGGTGATTACAGGTCTGGGGGCCGTCACGCCCCTGGCGATAGGTGTTGAGGAGAGTTGGAAAAAGCTCTGTAAGGGCGAATCAGGGATAAAGAATGTTGCCCGCTTTGACGCCACTCCCCTGAAGTGCCGGGTGGCGGGGGAAGTCCGGGATTTTCGTGAAAAGGACTTTCTCGATACCAAGAGCATCCGCCGTACGGACCGGATGGTCCACTTCATTTTGGCTGCCACCCAACTGGCCCTTAAAGACGGCCGGTTCAGAGTGGCTCCCGGCGAGGAATACCGTGTGGGCGTGGTAGCGGCCACGGCCATCGGGTCCTGCAGGACCTTTGAGATCAACCACGAACAGGTGATCAAGGGACATTTCAATCGGGTTTCTCCGAATCTGGTCATTAATCTCTCTGCCAATACGGCGGCAGGGGCCGTGGCCGTCCTTTGCAATGCCAGGGGGCCCCACCATTTCCTGCAGGAGGCCTGTGCCGCGGGGACCAACGCCGTGGGGCTGGGTTTTCGGGCCATCCAGCACAATGAGGCGGACGTCATGGTGGTGGGAGGGACGGACGCCGGGGTATGCGCCACCCTTATGGCAAGCCTCGACAACCTCAATGCCCTCTCGGGCGCCCGCTGGAATGCCGAGCCCCACCGGGCCAGCCGCCCCTTTGAAAGAGACAGGAGCGGCTTTGTGACAAGCGAGGGCGCCGGCATGCTCATCCTGGAAGAACTCGATCACGCCCGGGCACGCCAGGCCAAGGTCTACGCAGAAATCCTGGGCTACGGCTCCACCTGTGACGCCTACCACCCGGTGGCTCCCCTGCCCAGCGGCGAAAGCGCCAAGCACTGCATGAACCTCAGCATTAAGGATGCCGGCCTGTCACCGGATGACATAGACCACATTAATGCCCATGGGACTTCCACGGTGGCCAATGACCTCACGGAGACCATTGCCATTAAGGACCTCTTCGGCCGCCATGCCAAAGACCTGCCCATTACCGCAAACAAGTCCATGATCGGACACATGTGGGGGGCCGCCGGGGCCGTGGAGGCCATTTTCGCGGCCAAGACCCTGGAGCAGGGGATCATCCCTCCCACCATTAATCTGGAAAACCCGGACCCTGACTGTGATCTTGATTATGTACCCGGCTCCTTGAGGCACGCGGACGTGAGGACGGTGCTCTCCAATTCCTTCGGCTTTGGAGGCATCAACGCCTGTATCGTGCTCAAGAAATATGAGGAATAAGGAGTGACGGGCGCCCCACCCGGGCCTTGCCTCAGTCTTCCTCAACGGCAATGCCCAGTTGTTGCTCCTTCTCCGCCACGGCCAGTCGCGTTTTGATGACCGTGTCCGGAATGAGACTCATTGAGTCGATACCACATTCCACCAGGAATTCAGCAAACTCCGGGAAATCGCTCGGGGCCTGCCCGCAGATGCCGATCTTGCGGCCCTTTTTCTTGGCCACCTCGATGACAGTGGACACCAGCCGCTTGACCGCGTCATTTCGCTCGTCATAGATATGGGAGACCAAGGATGAATCCCTGTCCAGCCCGAGAGCGAGTTGAGTCAGGTCGTTGGAGCCTATAGAAAAGCCGTCAAAAAGATCGGCGAATTGATCGGCACAGATGACATTGCTGGGGATCTCACACATGACATAAATTTCGAGACCATCTTCGCCCTGAACAAGACCGAATTCCTTCATAAGGTCTATCACCTTCCTGCCTTCCTCCGGGGTACGGCAAAAAGGGACCATTACCTTGATGTTCTCCAGGCCCATCTCGTTGCGAGCCTTGTGGAGAGCCAGGCACTCCAGCTCAAAGGCGGGCTTGTATTTCTCGTCATAATACCGGGAGGCGCCCCGCCACCCGATCATGGGGTTGCTCTCTTTGGGTTCATAGAGGAACCCGCCCAGGAGATTCTCATACTCGTTGGTCTTGAAATCGGAGAGGCGGACAATGACATCGTTTGGATAGAACCCCGCGGCAATGCGGCTCACCCCTTCAGAGAGCTTGTCAATGAAGAAGAGTCTTTTATTATCATACACAGCGGTGATCTGGTCGATCTTGTAAATCACGCCCGCGATCTTCTGGTCGTTTTCGGCCCTGACCTTTAATTGGTCGTATTCCAGCAGGGCCAGGGGATGAATGCCGATATGGGAATTGATAATAAACTCCTCCCTGGCCAGGCCCACCCCGTCGTTGGGAATCATGCCCTGGGAAAAGGCCTTTTCCGGCAGGCCCACATTCATCATGATCTTGGTCCGCGTCTTGGGAATTTGATCCAGGTCGAAGCGCTGCACATCATACTTGAGCAGTCCCTTATACACCTGGCCTGTCTCCCCTTCACAGCATGAAACGGTCACGGCCTGCCCGGGCTTGATGACCTCGTCGGCATTCCCGGTTCCGATGACACAGGGGATGCCCAATTCCCTCGACACGATCGCCGCGTGACAGGTCCGCCCCCCTTTGTTGGTCACAATGGCGGCTGCGATCTTCATGACCGGTTCCCAGTCAGGGTCGGTCATGCTGGTGACCAGCACCTCTCCAGGCTTGAACCGGTCCATTTCCAGAGAGGAGTGAATCACGTTGGCCACCCCCTGCCCCACTTTCATGCCCACGGCCGTCCCGGAGGCCAGGACCTCACCCTCCTCAAGGAGCTGATAACTCTCATAAGAGTTCATGTCTTTATGGGAATGAATGGTCTCGGGCCTGGCCTGGACGATGAAGAGTTCACCCGTGCCCACATTCACGCCGTCCCCGTCCTTGGCCCACTCAATATCCATGGGCTTGAAGTATCCGGCCTCTTCGCTGTAATGCTCTTCAATAATGCAGGCCCACTCCGCCAGTTTAAGGATTTCATCGTCCTCCAGCACGTAACGGTGGCGCTCAGGAAGGGTGGTGGGTACATTCCGCACGGTCTGATCGTCTTCCATGGAGTAAACCATCTTGATATCCCTGTCCCCGACCTTGCGGCTGATGATGGCCCTCTTGCCCTTCTTCAGGGCGGGCTTAAACACATAGAACTCATCCGGGTTGACCACCCCCTGGACCACATTCTCACCCAGCCCGTAGGCGGCGGTGATATAAACGGCATCCCGAAACCCGGTCTCCGTATCAATGGAAAACATGACTCCCGAGTATGCGGAATCGCTTCGGACCATCTTTTGAACGGCAATGGAGAGAGACACGTCGAACTGGCCGAAACCCTTGTCGTGGCGGTACGAAATGGCCCGGTTTGTAAAAAGGCTGGCAAAGCACTTTCTGCACGCATCCAGGACGCTCATCTTACCCCGGATATTGAGGAAGGTGTCCTGCTGGCCTGCAAAAGAGGCGTCCGGCAGGTCTTCGGCGGTGGCCGACGACCGGATGGCCACATCCAGATTGGCCAAGCTCTCCTTGCTGAATTCCGCGGCAAGGGCATCATAGGCCGTGTAGATGGCCTGGGTCAAATCAGGAGGAAACTCCGCATGGGTGATAATCTCCCGAACCTCCCTGCCTTTTCTCAGGAGGTTATCCAGTTTGCCTGTATCCAGGTCTTTCAGGATCTTTTTAATCTCATCCTCGATACCGGCATACTTCAGGAAGTAGCGATACGCATAGGCTGTAATGGCAAAGCCATTCGGCACCTTGATCCCCTTGCTCTCCAATTTCTGGTACATCTCTCCCAGGGAGGCGTTTTTGCCGCCCACCAAGGGGACGTCGCCGATGCCGATTTCATTAAACCAAAGGATAAACTTCTTTGCATTTTCTGCTGCCATCGCCTCACTCCTCGATCCTTACGGTTTAGCGACCTCCTAGCCCTCTCCAGCCCATGGATAGGGAGGAAGGGAGCGCATTCAGACCTACCATTAATGTAATGGGTTGTCAATTCACAAAATCTGTTCTAAAAGGCTTCTTATCAGCTCTCTTTGATGAATTCGTAAGAAGTCATCAAAGTGGACGGCACGGTAAAAAGCTTCAGATGCAAGGCGCGCATAGAAGTACGCCGCAATGACGAAAGATGCAGCGCAACGCCGCAGATGGACTTTTTACGAAGCCCTCATCTTTGGAGGCCCATAATCGTGAAACACAGACCGCTAATCTACCTGGATCACAACGCCACCACCCCCATTGATCCCGAGGTCTCAGAGGCCATGCTGCCCTATCTGAGGGGAGAATTCGGCAATCCCTCCAGCGAATACGACCTGGGCAGGCGGGCCAAGGAGGCCCTTGAACGGGCCAGAGGGGCCATTGCCTCTCTCTTGGGGTGTGACCCCGGGGAGATCCTCCTCACCTCCGGGGGGAGTGAAGCCAACAACATGGTCCTCAAGGGACTGATCGACTTAAGCCATATCCAAAAGGCCCATATCATTACATCGGCCATAGAACACCCGGCCATCCTCAACCCGGCCCTGTTTCTGCTGGAGCTCGGAGCAAAAGTCACTATCCTTCCTGTGGACGCCCTGGGACAAGTGGATCCCGCAGCGGTGGAGGAGGCCATTCTCCCCAATACCACCCTGATCAGTATTATGCTGGCCAACAATGAGACGGGAACCCTTCAGCCCATAAAGGCCATCAGCGCTATCGGTCGTGACCATGGCATTTTGGTGCATACAGATGCGGCCCAGGCGGTGGGTAAAATCGAGGTGGATGTGGATGATCTGGGGGTTGACTTCCTCACCGTGGCCGGACACAAGCTTTACGCCCCCAAGGGGGTAGGAGCCCTCTATATGCGGGAGGGCCTGGAAATCACCCCCCTTATCCATGGGGGAGGACAGGAAAGGGGCCTGCGCTCAGGTACCGAAAACATCCTCCTGGCCGTAGGCCTGGGCACGGCGTGCCGGGTGGCTCAGCGGAGACTCCAATCCGACATGGAAAGCATGAAACAAATGAGGGACCGCCTGGAAGATCGCCTTTTTGCAGGCATAGAGGGCCTGGTCCTCAACGGCCACAGGGAGGAGCGCCTCCCCAACACCCTCAATGTGTCTGTCCCCGGTTTGGAGGGTGGCCGCATCCTGGATGGTTTGGCCGGGATCATGGCCTCAACCGGTGCGGCCTGCCATGATCGAAGCGTCACCCTTTCCCACGTCCTCTCGGCCATGGCCGTTCCCCCTGAGATCGGAATGGGGGCCCTTCGCCTCACCGTGGGCAGGACCAATACCCTGGAGCAGATTGAAGAGGCCGCAAACGCTATCATCGCCCAGGTAGAACGCATGCGGCCGGGCGGATATTAGGGGCCCCGGCCGCGGGGAATGCAGGAGAAAAAGAATGGCAAAGGACACAGGCCCCCGGGATAAGGACATGACCCAAGAGCTGGAGCGGATTGAGGCCTTTTCTGAAGAACTCCAGGACCTGGTTATCACCCAGGCCAGACGGATGATTAACCTTAATCTCTACACCAAGGCCCTCCTTTCCACCCTGCCCGTGGCCCTTCTGGCCACGGACGAAGAAGGCCGGATCCGCACGGTCAATGACTCGGCCGAGGAAATTCTGGGTTTCAGAGAAAAGGACATGCAGGGCCGTTTGCTCACCGACCTCTTTGAGTCCAATTCGGAAGTGGCTGACAAGGTGACCCAGACCTTCCAGAGGGGCCGTCCTTTTCATATGGGTTCAGAGAGCCTCCGCCTTGGCTCGGGCAAGGAATTGGTAGGCAACCTCTACTTCCAGCCCCTGAGGGATGAAGAAGAGGAGATCTGCGGTATCCTTCTCACAGTGGAAGACCTGACCTATGTCCATTTTCTCCGGGACGCCTTTAAGCGTTATGTCCCGCCCTCCGTATCGGAGATGATCGCCCAGGATCCTCAGAGCCTTGAGCTCGGCGGGGAGATGAAGGTCCTCTCCGTGGTCTTTTCCGATCTTATCGGATTCTCCGCCTATGCCGAGCAATACCCTCCCAACGAGATGGTCACCATTCTCAGCGATTATTTCTCTGAAATGACCGATCAGGTCTTTGCCTTCCAGGGGACCTTAAAGGAGTATGTGGGGGACGAACTGATGGCCATCTTCGGGGCTCCCGTGGAACAACCGGACCATGCTGAACGGGCCTGCAGAGCGGCCCTGGCCATGCAGGAGCGGCTCAAATCCCTCCGGGAGGAGTGGGCCGAAATGGGCCGGCCCCCCTTAAAGGCCCGGGTGGGGATCAATTCCGGTCCCATGCTGGTCGGGAACCTGGGGTCTCCCCATCGCTTTTCCTATGGGGTGTTGGGCGACCAGGTGAATCTGGCCTCCCGCCTGGAAGGGCTCAGCGGCGTCTACGGCACCGAAATCCTGATCGGTGAGAACACGGCCCGGGCCGTAGGAGGGGCCTTTCAACTCCGGGAGGTGGATTGGGTGCAGGTCAAGGGCAGGGAGCAGGCGGTGCGCATTTACGAACTGGTGGCCAGATCGGGGGAGCCCCTTCCCGGGAAGAGGCGCCGGTGCCTCCAGTCCTATGCCTCCGGCCTGAACCTCTATCAGGAACAGCGCTTCAAAGCGGCCTTGGAACACTTTGAAGCGGCCCTCGCGGCCTGGCCCGATGAGGGCCCTTCCCGGGTTATGGCCCAACGGTGCCGCACCTACCAGGAGACCCCTCCAGAGGAGGATTGGAACGGGGTGTTCCAGCACAAAAGGAAGAAATAACCTAATCCACCTTCTTGAACTTTCCCTGGACGGCCCCACAGACGGGACAATGCCCAGGGGGCTCCCGGCCTGGTCTTTTTTTTTATTGACAATTCTGCGAGACCAATTTAACGTTAACGTAAACGTTAAGTTGAAAACCGTCATGAGAGTCCCTGGAAAAACAGACAAAAAGCCCCTTTACACCATTTCGGATTTGGCCTCGGCCTTTGAGATCAGTCCTCGAACTATCCGTTTTTACGAAGAAAAAAAGCTTGTCTCCCCCGGGCGCACTCAAGGAAACCACCGCATTTACACCAAACGGGATCGAGCCCGGCTCAAGCTGATCCTGAGGGGGAAACGGTTCGGTTACTCCCTGGATGAAATATCTGAGATGATCGGCATGACCGATGTGGACATGAGCGAGGCGGAGCAGATCGAGAAGAGCCTGAATTACGGGGAAAAGAAGCTGGCCGAACTCCGTGACCGGATCCGGGAACTCGAGCTCCTTGAACAGGACCTTTATAGCCTCAGGGAGAAACTCCTCTCCCGATTGGCCCAGATCAAGTCGTAAACCCTTAGCCCAAGATCGATCCCATCCATAAAGGAGGATAAGCCATGCTTCAAGATGTGCTTTTGACGGACGAGGAAAAGGCCCTGAAACAAGAGGTGCGGGAATTCGTAAAAAACGAGGTCTCCCATGACCTGGTTAAAAGAATGGACCGAGATGAGGTCACCTACCCGAGGGAGTTTGTGGAGGGCCTGGCAAAACGCAACCTTCTGGGCCTGAGGTTCTCCCCTCAATACGGAGGCCGGGGCCTGCCCTGGACCGCTGAGCTGGCGGCCCACGAGGAAATCGGGGTCCTGGGGATGGCCCTTGGCTGCGCCTTTTCCATGCCCTCTATCGTGGGTGAGGCCCTCCAGGGTTTTGCCTCAGAAGGGCTCAAGGACAAATTTTTACGCCCCATGCTCAAGGGAGAACTGGTTTCCGCAGAGGCCCTGACCGAGCCCCGGGGGGGGTCCGACTTTTTCGGGGCCACCACAACGGCGACCCTGGAAAAGGATTCTTTTATCGTCAACGGCCAGAAACGCTTTGTGGTGGCCGCCAGTGGAGCGGATTTTTTTGTGGTCTATTGCAAGACAGACCCAAATGCCAAGCCCCATAAACGGATCAGCCTCATCCTCATCGAGGCGGACCGGGAGGGTGTGGAAGCCAAACACCTTTACAACCTCATGGGTACAAGGGGTGGAGGTACAGGCCGGCTGGTCTTTAAGGATGTGAAGGTCCCCGCCACGAACCTGATCGGAGAACTCAATCAGGGTGCCGCCATCTTCAACGCCATGATGGTCCCTGAACGCCTTACATCCGCGGGAGGGGCCCTGGGATTGGCCCGGGCAGCCCTGGAGGTGGCCACCCGTTACAGCAACCGCCGGTTTGCCTTTGGAAAAAAGATCCGGGAATTCCAGGCCGTCAGTTTTAAGGTGGCCGACGCCGTCACTCAACTGGATGCGGCCCGGGCCCTTACCCACGCGGCCGGCAGGGCCGCGGACGGGAAACTGCCTTCAGCCCGGCGCCTGGTCAGTGAGGCCAAGAAGTTTGCCACAGACATGTGCTGGGAGGTGTGCAACCAGGCCATGCGCATCGTGGGGGGCATTGGATACACCAATGTGTTTCCCATAGAAAAGATGATCCGGGATGCCAGGCTGGCCCAGGTATGGACCGGCACCAACGACATTATGGCCCTCCTCATCCAGCACGAATACTATAAGGAGTTGCTTAACGATCCCAATCCCCCGCGCCGGAGCGAGGCGGACGCCGAAGAAGGGGATCTTGAAGACGAGAAGGTCTATGAAGACGGCGAGATGTGGACCAAAGGCTGGTAGGTTTTACCGGTCGGTAATGAGGATGAACCTTGAATACCGGGGATCCAACCCGTCCAGGTCCACCCATGAATACTCTTGAACAAAATCCTCCCAAACCACGGAGAGGGCCTCCTTGAGGACGGCCGTGGCTTCAGCATCGGCAACGGAGCCAAAGCGGATCATATCCTGGACAAAGACCTCTTTAAAGCCCGGCATGTCATAGGGAGGCCCCGTTCCCCCGTGCCTGAGTAAACGAAAAAGGTCTCGGGTCTCTTTTAAAGGAAGCCCCGAAAAACAGGGTTTCAAGTTTAACAATCGTCGGCCCCACAGGTCAAAAAGGAGGGGATGAAAGGTGAGTTCCGGGCTCTGGGGCAGGTCTTTTCCGTAAAGCCCGGCCAGGTGTTCCAGGAGACCATCCAGGACCATGAGACGGCGCACAAGCAAGAGCCCTTCTCCCAGCTCACTCAACCATTCAAAATCTTTATATTCTTCCCCTTTCTCCAGGGCCGTATAAAACCTGGGCCGTCTCTCCGTGAGTCCCCGCAGCATTCCTCCCCATGCCGCCCCCCAAAATTCCGGGCCCAGATCCTGGGCCCGGAACCAGCTTCCCTTGACCCAGCGTTCGGCCTCCCATTTGAGTTTTAAGCCGAGGCCGAAGCCCACACGGAAAAGCCCTGTCATGGGATGTTTCCTCAGGGCCTGTTCCGCCGCTGCAAGGTCCTTGCCGCACAGTCTCTCCAGGGCCAGGTTCACGTAGGACGCAGCCCTGCGGCATGCCCAGACCAGCACCTCCAGCTCCTTGACCGCCAGACCGTCGGCGGAGAGGATCTGGTTACAGAGACCGGCGAATTCAAGGCGAATGCGGTCCAAAAGCAGGGGGTCGTTGATCCTGAAAACGGCCTCGGTAAGCATGTTTTCCGCGCCCGTGTGATTCAGCGGGGAAAGGGGGACCATCCCCCTCATGTCCTCGTCTTCAAGCACATCCTCGGCTTCCACCGGGGCCTGGCCGTCCAGGGTGTCGGAACTCAAGGGGGCGTACACGGAAATGGCCTCTTCGTAGGGGAGAAAGCCGTGCTCGGCCACCCGCACGTTTCTCCGCCGGTACATTTCTTCCTCCAGCTCAGCCGGCAGCACCCCGGCACAGTTAAGGAGAAGGGCCTGATACCGGTTGAAATCCTCGGTGGCCATCACCCGAATGATGTTTTCAATGGTCTCCCGGTACTCCGGCCGGCGTACCCTGATGTGAAAAACGCCGTCCAGGGTAAAAAAGCCCGGAGGAAGGGCATTGGCCTCCTCATCCGTTTGGGTGATCACCACCTCCAGGCCCTTGGCCAGCGCGTAAAGGGTCAGGTCCTGGGCCCCACTGAAGAGCCACCTCACGAGGCGCCTGGGATCAGCCCGCTCCAAGCGGTTCAACCATTTCAAGGTCTCACCGTCATGGAGGCGGTCTTTTTCCCAGATCTCCAGATCCAGTAAATACTGCCACTGTTCCACGGAGGCCAGTTTCAGCAGGGGGAGGCACTCCTCTTCCCCCACCTTTTTTATCAGCCAGAAAAAATCCTCCCTGGGCATCTGCTGGACCAGTTTTCTGGGGCTCTCGTAAGCCAGGATGGTGGAAAGGAGCCTGCTCCCTGACAGGGCGTGAAGTTGTCTTAAAAGCGCTTCCCCTTGTGCGGGGGAAGGCTTTCCCTGTTTAACCCTGCCCTCTTCCTTCATTTTTCTTCTGCTTTTCAAGGAGTTGATCCAGGTCCGTGGCCAAGGCCTCGTACTTCCACTGGGGGATTACAAAGACCCAGGGGCTTAGGCGTTCGTTTAATTCTTTCACCTCCCGGACCTTATCCTCGGAGGTGTCTTTCTCCGCCTTTCCCCCCTCCTGGGCCTGATCCTCCACCGGCGGGGGGGAGGGGTAGGTCACTTCCAGTCTCAGATAATAAGGACCTTGCTTTTCACGGGCCCTCCCGGGATAGACCCGGTACACCGTGCCGTCAAATAGACGGTATTCGATCCGAGGGGAATGCGCCGGGCCGCAGGGGGTGGGTGCATCTGAAGGCCTGAGCACATCTTCCACCTGAAGAGAGGCCAGGGCCCCGGCGAGTCGGTTCACCTTTGGTCGGTCCAGGGCCTTCCCTTCCGGGAGAGCCTCGGCCTCAAAGGGCTTCGCCGGTGCCGGACGCCTGAGGGTATAACACACCTTGTCTCCCCCCTTCTCAAGGCATCTGATCTTTTGGATATCCTTGGAGGGGGCCTTGACCAACGCCTTATCCAGCCAGGCGCCGGGCTCGGCCTTGAGAGATGAAAAGTACTGGTCAATGAGATAGGCCTTCGGTTCCTCTCCCAGCCTTACGTACTGGCTGTCGGGGAAGGAGGTCTCCCCTTCTCCACTCCGGATCTTTCCCAAAAGAATTGTGGCCGCCGGACGTCCCTCGGCGTCTTTCAAGGCAATGCGGATCGCCCTGTGGCCCTCGGCCCCGGGTTCGGAAGGGTCTCTCAGGGAGAGGCGTTTGAGGGTCTCCTCCGAGGCCTCAAAGACCCTCCCGATCTTGGCCTCCCTCAACTTCCGAACGAGTTCCACAATCTTGGAAAAATCCGCGGGATAGTCATAGCGATCCTCCACAACCCACCGGCCCTCTTTCCTGGCCAGGGACACGGATCCCTGGGGCCCCTCCAGGGTGACGGCCTTGATCTGGTTCGGGGAGAGCCGGCCCAGAAAAGGGGCGCCAAACTTCTCATCAGGCCCTTTTGGGGCGTTTAAATGGATAATCCACGCACCCGCCGCCCCTAAAAGGACCAAAACACCTAAGAGAATGAAAAGGGTCTTGGCCTTCATGACTTCTTCACTCTTCTGTGTTTGTACACGGCAAATCCCAATCCGGCCAGGGACACCAAAAGGGGCACCAGGAAAATATTGATCCCCTTAAGCACGGCCCCCAGCGTCTCAATGTCCGCCCGGAGGTTCTTACGCACCTCCTTGAGCTCCCGGTTGATCTTACGCTTTTCTTCCCTGAATTTTACCATCTCCGCCTCCTGCTCCGGACTCATGAGGAGTCTCTGGGAGGCGTCTTTCTGACGTTGAAGCTCCCTGAGCTTCTGGTTGGCCCTTTCCGCCCTTTCCAGGAGTTCTTTTTCCTTGGCCAACCACCTCTCCTGGGCCTTGCGCTTGAGGTCCAACACCACGGTGAAGGGCCTCTCAAACCGGCCTCGGGACCGAAGTCCCACCAGGACGTCGCTGCCCATCAAAATCTCAGAGGCATTGGAAAAAAAGTTCAGATTATCATTGAAGGTCTTGGAGAGATTAAACCCCAGGACCCGGCTCCTTCGGACATAAAATCGGTCCGCCAGCATATCCGCATCCCCCACCACGATCAGGTTTGACTCCGCCACACCTGATTCAAGATGCCCTTCTTTGCCCTTCTCTTGGGAAGAGGACTGGGGGTCATCCTTGCCCGGAGGCCCGTCAGGAAAGGCGGTCTTGAACCTCCCCCCCAGACGCACGGCAAAATTAAACCTTTCCGCGGAAGGAACAAAATCCCGACGCACGGCCGAGGCCCCAAGGCCCGCCTTGAAGACCTCCACCACGGCCGCGTTCTTCCCTGAACGCACCAGGGGTTCAAATTCATAATCCTGGCTGTCTCTGGGCTTTTCAATGGCGCCGACCACAGGGAAAAGCATACGCTCCAACCTGGAGGTGACCACGTCCTCTGGGCTCAGCGAATCCCCCCTGGCCGAGATCCAGGTGGGATTCTCCTCCACCCTCTGCCCCAGTTGGACCCGGGTGGCCTGACCCAAGTCGGCCACCACCTTCTGGGCGTCCATGGAAATCCCCCAGGCCTTAAAGAGCCTCTCCAGGTTGGAGCTGGAGGGGCGCATAAAGGCGTACTGTCCCTGGCTTTGGTCAGAGACGCAAAAGGGGTCCACAAAAATGAGGGCATTACCCCCGGAAAGCACATACTGGTCAATGGCATACTCAAGCTTGGGGCTGATATCTCTGGGATGGACGATAACGAGCAGGTCCACGGATGGATGAATGCGTCCGGCGGTGGGCGGGATTTCCCGAACCTGGCAAGTCTTTTTGAGTTCTGTTACAAAAAGCCACGGCTCCCCTCGGGCAGACCGGGCCGGACCAGCCGATCCAACAGGCCCCCCGAAGAGGGGCAAGGCACTGATGATGGCCACCACCCCTTTTTCCGGGTCCTGAAGTCGATGGATGATGCGGGTGATATCATACTCCAGGAGTTCCTCGCGGGAGGGATCCAGCAGGGGGATGGTCTGCTCCTGATCCGCCGCCAAAAAAACCAGGCCGCAATAGATCTTGTCCCCGGTCTGTAATTGCATGGGCCGCATGCCGTATTTCTGTGCCCATTCCTCCTCGTCCGAATCCACTTTGGGGTCGTGCACCTCCACCTCGATACGACCCTTGCTCGCCCGCTCATACTCGGAGAGGAACTCCTTCACCCTTCTGGCATAAATCTTGATGGAGGCGGGGAGGTTTTTGTTACTCCTGCTATAGAAGAACTGGATGGTAACGGGCCGGTCCATATTTGAAAGGACCTCTCCCGTGCCCTTTGAGAGAGAATAGACCTGGTCTTCGGTCACATCCCATCGAACACTGGCAAAGGAGAGAATCACGTTCACGACGATCAAGATGGCGAGCAACACAGCCAGTCCCGTGACCGACACCAGGGTTTTACGGGAATCCCGGCCTTTTCTGGATCCCATAAAGAAGACCTCCTTCACGATGCCTTACGGTTTTGAAGGATGACACCGTTTGCATAGAGCATAAAAAAGATGACCGACACATAGTAGACCAGGTCGCGAAGATCCAGGACGCCCCGTTCCATGGAGGCAAAATGGGGCATAAAGCTGAAACCGCTCACCACATCCACCATCCACGATGGGGCCCACCCTGAGAGGATGTCTGTAATGGGCGGCCACCCTGCCAGCACCAGGAAGAGACAGATGACCACGGAAAGGATAAAGCTGATCACCTGGTTTCGAGTGAGAGAAGAGGTCATGCCCCCCACGCTTAGATAGGCCCCGGCCAGGAGAAAACTCCCTAAATAACCGCAAGCCACCGCACCCAGATCAGGGTTTCCCAGGTAAATGACGGTCAGCACCAGGGGAAAAGTGAGAACCAGGGCCAACCCGATAAAAATCCAGGCGGCCAGAAATTTTCCCAGGATGACCTCTGTCAGGGAAAGGGGAAGGGTCAAGAGCACTTCAATGGTTCCCGTCCGCCTTTCCTCCGCCCAGAGCCGCATGGCCACCGCAGGGACCAGAAAGAGAAAAATCCACGGATGCCACTGAAAAAAGGCCCTCAAATCGGCCTGGCCCAGTTCATAAAAGTGACCTACGGAAAAGGTAAAAAAGCCGCATAAGAGGAGAAAGATGACAATAAAGACATAGGCCACGGGTGAACCGAAATAGCCGGCCAGTTCCTTTTTGATGATCCCCCGCAGGTGTGGAAAAAACTGCTTCATATTCCTTTTGACCCCGTCTCTCCCGTGGCGATCATACGGAAAACCTCGTCCAGGCGGCCTTGTTCCACGTAGATCCTCTCAAGAGGCCAGCCCCGCTCAAGGAAACAGTGGACGATCCCGTCCACAGGGGGGGAGGCAGGATTTTCCGGATAGGCCCTGAAGGTCGCTTCAGAATCCACCTCCTCCAGCCTTTCGGAGGCCTTTACCCCCGGGATCCCATTCACCACCTGGAGGACATCCCCTTCCACCTTTTTCAGGGTAAAACACACGGCCCCATGAAAAGAAGACCTCTCCTTGAGGGCCGCCGGTGAATCATCGGCCACAATCCTGCCCTCTGAAATGATAATGGCCCTGGTACATACGGCCTCCACTTCTTCCAGGTTATGGGTGGACAGGATAATGGTCTTTTCCCTGGCCATGTCCCGGATCATGGACCTGACTTCATGTTTCTGATTGGGATCCAGGCCGTCGGTGGGCTCATCCATGATCAGGTACGGTGGATCATGGAGGATGCTCTGGGCAAAGCAGACCCTTTGCTTAAACCCTTTGGAAAGCGTGTTTATGGCCTGGTATCGCACGACGGAGAGAAAACACCGCTCTATGGTTTCTTCGATCCGTTGGGTCCCGTCCCTTCCTGAGAATCCCCGGATCTCCGCGACAAAGCTCAGGAACCCCTTTACCGTCATATCCGGGTAGACCGGGGCATTTTCCGGGAGGTACCCCAACTTTCGGCGGGCGGAGAGGGAACGCTCCACGATATCATCTCCTCCGATGAGGGCGGTCCCCCCGGTAGGGGGCAGAAAGCCCGTAATCATCCTCATGGTTGTGGATTTACCCGCTGCGTTGGGGCCCAGGAATCCCAAGACCTCCCCCGGGCCAACGCTAAAGGAGATGTCGTCCACTGCCGTGATCTGGCCGAATTCCTTGGTGAGATGACGCGCTTCAATCATAATCTCAGCTCCCTTCCGGCCGCCGGAACAGGGCTCATGGTATTGCTGTAGCCAGGACACACCCCCGGCATACCCTGGGGGAGCAGCCACTCAGGGGCGCAGTTTACAAAAAAGGGAAGAAGGCCGTCAATAGGCCGGCCCCGGCAAAATCTTTCCGGGCCGCCCATCACCCCTGAATCATATTTTTGAAGGCCTTCTCATCCAGGATTTGAATGGCCAAATGCTGGGCCTCCCTGTACTTGGATCCGGGTTCCCGGCCGGCCACCACAAAATCGGTCTTCCGGCTTACCGAGCCCGTGACCCGCCCCCCTCTCTCTTCTATGAGGTTTTTGGCCTCCTCCCTGGTAAATTCCTCCAGAGCCCCGGTTAGGACAAAGGTCTTGTCCACCAGGGGCTGGGCCTTCTCCCTCACATCCTCGGTGGGGAAGAGCACCCCCCCCTGCTTCATCTTCTCCAAGACCTTTAGGTTCTTTGGATTGTGGAAAAAGTTATCAATGCTTTCAGCCACAATGGGGCCGATCTCGTGGACCTGGGTGAGGGCCTCCTTGGTCTGGACGGCCAGGGTATCCAGGGAGTGAAAATTCTTGGCCAGCACCCCGGCCAGGTGGTAACCCACATTTCTTATCCCCAGGGCATAGATGAGATTGGTCAGGCTCGGGGTCCTGCTCCGATCAATGGCATGGAGCAGGTTTTCAGCCAGTTTATCCCCCATTCTGTCCATGCGCATAAGGTCTGTCTTTTTCAGGAAATAGAGATCCGCAGGATCCTCAATGATCCCCTTATCCACCATCTGCTCCAGGTACTTGGCCCCCAGACCGTCGATGTCCATGGCCCCCCTTGATGCGAAATGGGCCAGCTTTTCCTTGATCTGGGCGGGACAGGCCATGCCCGTGCAGCGGTGGATGGCCTCCCCTTGAGGACGCTCCACCTTTGAGCCGCAAACGGGGCAGCGCTGGGGCATCTCAAAGCGCCGCTCCTCACCCGTCCTCTTGGACTTGATCACCTTCACCACTTCAGGGATCACGTCCCCGGCCCTCTGAACAACCACCCAATCCCCGATCCTTATATCCTTCTTCCTGACCTCCTGCTCGTTGTGGAGGGTGGCCCGACTCACCTCCACACCCCCCACCTTGACCCGTTCAAGGACGGCCACCGGGGTGAGGGCCCCTGTCCTCCCCACGCTTACCTTGATATCCAACACCAGGGTGGTCTCTTGCTGAGCCGGGAACTTCCAGGCCACGGCCCACCGGGGACTCCTGGAGAGTTCTCCCAGTCTGGCCTGCAGGGCGAAATCATCCACCTTGATGACGATCCCGTCTATTTCATAGGGCAGGTCATTACGACGGCCCAGGATCTCCTCGTAAAAGGCCTTGACCTCCTCCACCCCGCCACAGAGACGAATATACCGACTGGTCCTGAAACCAAGCCTCTTGAGATAGGCAAGGATCTCCCATTGGCTGCTCAAGGACTTTCCCTCGAGCCGTCCCACGCCGTAGGCAAACATCCTCAAGGGCCGGCGGCTCGTGATCCTTGAATCAAGCTGCCTCACCGACCCGGCAGCGGCATTTCTAGGATTGGCAAACAGGGGCTCCCCGGCCCCTTCCCTGCGCCTGTTAAGGCGGGCGAAATCCTCCTTGTGCATGACCACCTCGCCCCGCACCTCGATAAGCGGAGGCGGGTCCTCTCCCATGAGCCTGAGTGGGATGGAATTGATGGTCTTCAGATTCTGGGTGACATCCTCCCCCACCAGCCCGTTGCCCCGTGTGGCACCCAGGGTGAGAAGCCCATTCTTATAGATGAGTTCCACCGCCAGCCCGTCGAACTTGGGCTCCACCGTATAGCGGACACGGCCTTTGTCCACCCCCGGGGTCTCAATGACCCTTCTGTGAAATTCCAGGAACTCCCCTTGGGTAACCCCTTTACTGAGGCTCAACATGGGAAGGCTGTGCCTGAGGGTGTTGAAGGCCTCCAGAGGGGCGGCCCCCACCCTTTGGGTGGGAGAGTCCGGGGTGACATATTCGGGGTATCGGCCCTCCAGTTCTGAGAGCCCGTCGAAGAGGCGGTCGTATTCGGCGTCCGATATCTCCGGGTTGTCCAGGACGTAGTAGAGGTGATTGTGGTAGTTGATTTTCTCCCTGAGCTCCCTTATCCGCTCCGAGACGCTCCGGTCCGCTTCCACCACGGCTCAACTCCTTTCAGAATTTTGCTCATCACGAGAATTTGCGGGCCAAAAAGACCGTCTCATATGCCCCATAAAGGAAGTCGGGCAAGGGTGCCTTTTCTTTAGTTCCGAGTCTCAAGGCACTCTTTTTGTTTGAAAAAAATAACGAATTCTTGTGAAAAGTCAAAATTCCTTCTTCCTGTACGCCGCCAAGATTACGCAAAAAGGGTCAGGTATTGCCCATACCCCTGGGCCGCCAAATCCTCCTTGGGGATGAACCTCAAAGACGCCGAGTTAATGCAGTACCTCAGGCCTGTAGGGACCGGGCCGTCCGGGAACACATGGCCCAGATGGGAGTCTCCGTGCCTGCTCCGGACCTCGGTGCGGTGCATCCCATGGCTTTGGTCTTGTTTTTCAACAATGTTCTCCGCCTCAAGGGGCCTTGTAAAACTGGGCCAGCCCGTTCCGGAATCAAACTTGTCCAGGGAACTGAAAAGCGGCTCCCCGGTGACAATGTCCACATAGATGCCCGCCCGCTTGTTATCCCAGTATTCATTCCTGAAAGGCCTTTCCGTGCCTTGCCGCTGGGTCACCTCGTATTGCAGGGGCGTGAGTCTTTGTTTTATCTCCTCCTGGGAAGGCCTGGCATAGGGACCTTGCGCCTTGCCCGGGGGGGCATCGGCCCAATGTCTCTTCAAGAAGCGGTCTCTCCCCGAATTGGACCGGTAACATTTGTATTGCAGGGGATTTTTTTGATGATAGTCCTGGTGATAGGCCTCGGCCTCGTAAAACCTTGAAAAGGGAATTATAGGCGTCACCACGGGTTTGCCGAACCGCCCGGAGCGCTCCAGGGCCTCCTTGGATTTCTCGGCCAGTTTTCTTTGCTCCTCATTGTGATAAAACACGGCTGTCCGGTACTGGGGGCCCCGGTCCACAAACTGGCCGTCCGGATCCGTGGGGTCCACCTGCCTCCAGAACACATCCAGCAGGGCCTCATAGCTCACCCTTGCCGGATCATACCGGATCTGTACCGCCTCAACATGTCCGGTCCTCCCAGTGGAGACCTCTTCGTAGGTGGGCTTCTCCTGGTTCCCCCCGGTATAACCGGAGATGACCTCTATCACCCCTTCCACTTGTTGAAAGTCCCCCTCCATACACCAAAAGCAGCCACCCGCAAAGGTGGCGGTGTCAAATGCTTCCCTCCTGTTCTCCATGATCCCCCCGGCTTCGCCTCCACGGTTTCCTGGATTCTCGCAGCCCCAGGCCACCAGAAGCATAAATAGGCCTAAACATATTATTCTCAATGGCATTTCGCGGTCTCCCCTTTTTCCCGCCACCTTATAACTCTAATCATTCCAGCGGCCTTTATTCAGGGCCATTAACAACCGATCCAGGACCTCAGCCTTTCCCTGCCGGCCGTATTCCACCCGGTAGTATTGCTCCACAAAGACCAGCCCCTGTCGGCCCAAGGGGGCGTCTTGCGCGGCGATACGCCCGATGAATTCGCGCAGGGTCTCGCCGGGCGCCTTGTGATAGCCGTAACGGCCCAGGATACGGACGAAGCGCTCTCCCCTGGTCTTGGGCCGGTTGCGCAGGTGGCGGGCAGTCCACCTATAGGCCAGAATGAGGCCCGCCGCCCCCACAATGAGCCACACCGCCTTAAACCCTGTACCCTTGAGGTCCACGGCCATCTTCCCTTTCCCCTCCCGGATGGCGCTGAAAAGGGAGGCCGTGTTCCTGGCCAGGTCCATCTGTCGTCCCAGGTCGTAATCGATCACCCAGTAATACCATTTGAGCCTCAGGAAATCGATCAGCTGGGAGAGACTCCCCTTCAGGAAGGGGCCTTTGGCCACTGCCGCCCACGGGGTGGGATCAAAGGGGACCCATCCCCGCCCCCTGATCCAGACCTCCACCCAGGTATGGGCGTGACTCTGCCGCACCAGCAAGTACTGTCCCAGATCATTCCATTCCCCGCCCCGATACCCCGCCACGATCCGCGCGGGGATCCCCAGGGACCTCAATAAAAGGACCATGGAAGAGGCAAAGTACTCGCAATGTCCCCGCTTGCTCTCATAGAGGAAGTGGAGGACCGGATCTCCCGGGGCCTTCCCGGGGGAAAGATCGTACTGAAATCCTTTTTGAAGAAAGGCCTCTGCCGCCTTGGCCGTCTCCAGGTCGGTTTCCCGGGCCACTCTGTCGGCCAGGGTCATGAGCCCTCCCCGGAGCCTCGGCGGGAGGTGCTCATCATAAGGTAAAGGCCCATGGCCGGGGATGTCTGAAACCGGGTCTGAACGCACCCGGTAGAGGGTCCGGTTCTGAATGGCCTTAGGCGCCTTCAGGGTGTAGCCGGTGGTGAGCGCGGGCTTTATGTGTTTTGACCACACCCCCAACGGAACGCCCAGAACGGGGAGATGGCGGGACTCGGTGGGCTCGAGCACAATTTCATATTCCACCGTCTCCCCCGATCCTTCCGGGAAATCAATCACCTCGTCGGCCCCCTTTTCCCAGCCCCCCTCCTGGTAAGATCCGTACACAATGGCCCGCCAAAGGGGCCTTTCCGGGGGCCTGCCCCGAATCCATCTTATCCTGAAGGCCGGAGAGGGATCCGACTGGATCTCCTCGACCGCCCCGGGACTCACCCGGTCACTAAATCCGGTTTTGGCCACGGCCCCTCCTCCCCACGCAAGGAGGGTCCAGGTCGGCCTGGGGATAATCAGGAAAAAGAGGGCCGCCGCCGGGATCAGGCCCAGGGTCAAAAGGCCGCTCCAGCGAAAGAGCTTCCCGGCCTGGGAAAGGGCGATGTCCTGCTCCTCAGACGCCCCGTAGACGAAGACAAGGCCGCTGATGGAGAGAAAGGCCTCCACAAGGACAAGGATGGCGAAATCCAGGCCCCACCGGGTGATGGCGGCCGCCCCCACCACCAGGAAATTCAGGAGAAAGAGCTGGAGCATATCCCTCCCCTTCTTGGGGGAGACCAGTTTTGCCCCGATAATGATGATCAGGATCCCCAGGGCCCGGTCAAAGAAGTTGTCCTGATTCATGCCCATGAGGGAGATAAAAACGCCCAGCAATACCAGGGGGACCAGGATCCGGGGCCTCAACCCGGGGATGCCCACCCCCTTTCTATCCAGAGCCAACCCGAGGCCGTAGGAAAGAAGGAACACCACCAGTGCCGGGAAAGGAATTCGGCCCCACACGGCACCCACCGACCCCATGAGGGCCCCATAGACCAGAAATCGGGATATACTCAATGGATATACATTACGTAACACTCAAGGCCTCCAAGAGACATTTTTTGTGTTCCTTCCCCCGGCCCGGGCCGATTCTTTTGTCAGGGAGGAGGAGGGAGACCAGGAGGTCTCGTTTCAGACCTTCCAGGACCAGAAAACAGGCCTCGGAGACCCGCCTCTCCCATCCCCGCTGCTTCCTGGAAAGGTCAATGACCAGGGTGTCTCCCTGGAGTTGGTAGAAGCCCTTGACCATGATTTGGCCCTTTCGGGCTGTGGCCTTCCAATCCACCCACTTGAAGGGGTCACGGGCCCTGTATGCCCGGAGCTCCTTGACCTCGTCACTCAGTTCACCCGGGGAGGTGGTGGTCTTGGCACTCCCGTAAAGGTTTCCTTCCAGGGCCGGCACCTCCCGGGGGAGGGGCTTTGGGTAGACCAGCACCTCCAGATCCAGGGAGCAGATCTTGAACCTCTTGAAGAACCCCAAGGGGAATCCCGAGTGGACCTTCAAGTTGTCCACACGGGCCGTGCCCCTCTTGGGGAAGCTGAGCCACAGGGACTTGTCCACCTGGCCCTTGACATAGGGGATTCGAAGGGCCCCGAAGAGGGTTTCGCAACTGAGGAAAAAGGACTCCATCCTGCGCTTGCGGATGGTGAGGCGGAAAGGGGCGGGCGTTCCTGCAAACACGGCCCGAGAAGGCGAAAGGGACACCTCCAAGAAAAGCAGGTTCATCAAGGAACTCAACCCGGAGAGAAGCATCAGGGCAAGCATAAGGCTTGATATGAGGTAGAGGAGGTTGTTGCCCGTGTTCACAGCGGCCACACTCAGGACAATGGTGAACAGGATATAGATATATCCCGAGGGCATAATCTTGACCTTATAGGATTTTGCCATCAGAGGGGGACCTTGACTCTTTCCAGGAAATTCTGAAGATAGGCCTTTCTCTCTTTTCCCTCCACTTCCCCGGCGGGGTACAGGCGATGATAGGCCACAGCCGGGAAGACCTCCTTGACGTCATCGGGGACGACATATTTTCGGCCTCCCATAAAGGCCCAGGCCTGGGAGGCCCTTTTCAGGGCGATGAGACCCCGGGTGGACAAACCGTACCTGAAGCCGCCTTCCTCCCGAGAGGCCTCGGCAATATCGAGGATGTACTGGATGATCTTATCAGAGGCCCCGACCTGCATGGCCTTTTTTTGCAGTTCCATGACCCCCTGGGGATCCATGACCTGAGGCAGGACCTTGGCCTCCTTGTAGCGGCCGTTTTCCATGATGATCCGGGCCTCATCCCCCCTTTCGGGATAACCGATTTCAAGGCGCATAAAAAAGCGATCTAACTGGGATTCGGGCAGGGGATAGGTCCCGTAGAGGTCCATGGGATTCTGGGTGGCAATCACAAAAAAGGGCTTGGGCAGGTCAAAGGTCCTCCCCGCCAGGGAGACCCGTCCCTCCCCCATGGCCTCCAGGAGGGCACTCTGGGCCCTGGGGGTGGCCCGGTTGATCTCATCGGCCAGGAGGATATTGGTGAAGACAGGCCCCTGTCTCAGGCGGAACCGCTCTTTGGTGGTCTGATAGATCTCGGTTCCAAGGATATCGGAGGGCATCACATCGTTGGTGAACTGGATCCTCGTGAAATCGCAACCCATCACCCTTGCCGTGGCAATGGCCAATGTGGTCTTGCCCGTCCCGGGAAGATCCTCAAAGAGGATATGTCCCCCGCTGAGAAGGGCGGCAAAGGCCTGGTTGACCACGCCGTCTTTCCCTTTGATAAGGGCGTCTACCAGGTGGATGGATTCTCTGAGGCTTGTGTTCATGTCATGCCGTCCAGGGTTTGTGGTGACCGTTAACCCTTTAAAGATAATACCGCTGTGGCCGGCATGCAAGGTCAGGGACCACACGCCCTCCCCCGGTCCCTGACAAAGCAAGGATTCACCTCTTTTGCTGGCTCCTTATGGCCAGGGCCTCGGCTTCCAACTCTTGAAGAAGCCGGGACAGGGGCCAGTTTTCTGAAACAGGGGTCAAACCGGCCCAGAGCTGCGAAGGAAGACGGGCTTTTCGGTAGGCCCCCATCAGGGCATGGAGCTCTTTTTGGAGCAAGCCGGACATGATCACCGTCCGCTTCATGGGAGAAGGCTCAGGGCTTTGGGATCTTTCAGGGGCGCTCAAGATATCGCCCAGGGACTTTTCAAGATCTTCCGAGGTGGCAAACACCACGGGGATCGGACCCAACCCGGCGGCCTCCAGGAGCTCCAGAAAAGGGCCCCTTTCTTCATCGGGATATCCACAAACCAGCAGCTTCCTGGGCCCGTACATGGGTTTCTGGGTTTTTTCCACCTTTTTAAAAGATCCCTTGTGTTTCATACCCTCCTCCTTGAGTTGACGCCCTTTGCCTCACCCCCCCGTCAAAGGTGTTCACCTGGGAAGCGCTTTTTTAACCGGTGCCCTGCTTCTTGACCGGTTGCCGGATCTACGCTGGGGACGCTCTTTCCTTGACCCAGGGCGGCTTGTCTTTTTGCTCGCCTTGGGCAATTTCAGCAGAGTTGGATCAGGCTGCACGCAGTGCAAGGTCTGTCCAAGGTATTCCTCGATGGGGGGGATATAAAAGGAATCCTCTTCACAGGCGAAACTCACCGAAATGCCGCTGGCGCCGGCCCGTCCTGTGCGCCCGATCCGATGGACGTAATCCTCCGGATTGCGAGGGAGGGTGAAATTTATAACGTGGCTGATCGCTTCCACGTGCAGACCCCGGGCGGCCACGTCTGTCGCCACTAACACACGGATTTTCCCGTTGCGGAAATCCTCAAGGGTCTTGATGCGCTTGTTCTGGGGGACGTCGCCGGATAGGACGGAGCAGTTGATCAGGTAACGCTGGAGCCGGGTCGCCAGCCGATTGGTCTGATCCTTCCGATTGGTGAAAATGAGCACCCTTTTCAGATTTCGCTGTAAAATCAAGTTAACCAGAAGGGCGAATTTCTCTTCGGCGGTTACAATGTAAACAAGTTGATTCACAGATTCCGCGGCCACATGTTCCGGTTCAATCTGAACGTGTACCGGATCACGGGTCCACTGTTCAGAGAGCCGTTCCACCTCGGGGGTCAGGGTGGCGCTGAAAAACATGGTCTGGCGCTCGTTTTTGGGAGGGGTGCTGTACACGATCTTTCGAACATCGGGAATAAACCCCATATCCAGCATACGGTCGGCTTCATCAATGACCAGGATCTCGACCTTGTTAAGCCGGACCAGCCCCTGTCTGTGGAAATCCAGTAACCGGCCCGGAGTGGCGATCACCACATCCACGGGCCTTTCAGCAAGAGACTGTTTCTGCCGTTTATACCCCAGGCCGCCAAAAACGGCCTCCACACGAATGTCGGTGTATTTGCCCATGTCCCGGGCGTCTTTTTCAAGTTGGAGCACCAGCTCCCTTGTGGGGGCCAGGACCAGGACCCGGGGCACGCCGGGCCGCCTCTTGCCCTGGAGCGGTCTCCCGAGAAGGTGGGTGTAAATATTGATCAAAAAGACCGCGCTCTTACCGGTTCCCGTTTGGGCCTTGCCTGTGGCATCCGAACCTTCAAGGGCCTTGGGAAGGATCTCCGCCTGGACCGGCGTGCAGTATTGAAAGCCCAGATCATAGATGGCGTGCATAATGGGTGCGGGCAGGTCGAGATCATGGAAACGGGTTTTTCCCTCCACCCGGGGCACGTGAAACCGGGAGATATCCCAAGGGGTCTTCTTGGCCCGTACACGGTCAGATTTGCAGGGTCTCTCCCCGGAAGACGGCGAGGGACCGGGCTCGGCGTCACGTCCCCGGGATAACACAGACTCAGGTCCTTTCTGGGGCGAGGGATCGTCCCTTATAAAGACCTTGTTTTTATTGTAAAACTTCCCAAAAAAAGACTTAAACAATGCTTTTCCTTCCTCCTGGGCAACCATCCCCGCCACCCGACCTCCTTCATGGAATGATCTCCAGCGGCCGCGAATCGGACCTTCCCGCACCGCCCTTTGGCTGAATCATCCGAGTGTCCTGGACTGTCCGGTGAGCTTTCTGGCAGGGACATTGAGGCAGGGATAATGGTTTCCGTAATATCTACATGGCTAATTTATACTTCTTAAAAACTAAAAAATCAATTTATTTATAAAAAAACCATAAGCTTTCTTGCTCCTTTATTCCAGGGTCCTGTCTCAGGGCCTCCCGGTCAAAATCGCCTCCCCGAGTCCTTCAGCCCGGCAGTCAAAAGGTCCTCGCCCAGGGTGGTGAACACATCCAGTTTGACCGCCGCATGTAAGGCGCAGGACTTCCAGTAAGCACCGGACATCTCCAAGATTTTGCCGGGATGCCGGTCTTCTTGGTCCATAGTCATTTTCCCGTCCTCTCATCCAAAAGCCCATGGGAAGAGATGCCATCACTGTTCGCTTTTGTCGGCCTCTTCGCTGATCATGGCTTCAATGGCCTTGTTTAAATCATTGGCAGGAACCCGGTGTACGGTAATGCCTGCATTGGAGAAGACATATCCCGGGCCTTTATGAGAAACATCTTCTTTCAGGAGCACCCGGTCCACCTTGTGCTTGACCAGCCATTCGGCCACCTGAATGCCCTTGGCCGTTTCCACGTGGCGATGGGGGTTGCTCAGGACTTCTTTCTTTTCAATCTTACGGTCTGTCAGACGTAAGGTGACCAGGGCAAAATAGGGGGCCTGGCCGAAATGGTCACTTATCCGGTTGTCGGGATCCGCCATGGGTACGGCAAGACGCAATTGCGCGGGGGATTGGGGTTCGTAATGGATAATAATCCTTTCTATGTGGGGCACCTGCTCGAGGATATTCTCCTCAATATTCTTACTGACCTGATGGGCCCTCGTGAGGTTATCGGTCCTCAGCACCACATCGGTCTGGAGGAATCGAAACCTACCGGCACTGCGTCCCACCAGCGACTTTATCTCCGCCACCATGGGTTCCGACTCGATAATCTTTTGGACCCGATCCAGGGTTCCAAAGTCAACAGAGGCGTCGAGCAAAACCCGCATTCCGTGGGAGAGCAACTCCCAGCCTGCCCGGGCGATAAAGATAAGAACCAACCCCGCCGCAATCTGGTCGATGGAAATCCCAAACACGCTGAACCGGACCTGGAAATAACTCAATACCACAGAGGCCAGCACCACCACCGAGGAAATGACGTCCACCTGCCGGTGTCGCCCCTCCGCGTACAAGGTGGGGGAGCCGGTCCGTTTGCCCATAGAAAGGGCATATTGCCCGAAGAGAAAGGCGGCGGCCGTCCCCAAAAAAAGCAAGAGGATGATCAGCAGAGACACATCAGGCGCCTTTTCGGCAGGATGGAGGATGTCCCGGGCGATTTCGTAGCCGGCGAAAAAGATAAACAGGGCCACGACGATGGAAATGACGTTCTCAATCTTGTAAAGGCCCAAAGGAAAATTGGCGGATTTCCGATTGGACAATTTTAACCCGCCAAAGAGGATCAGGGAGGCGACCGAATCCGTTGCCGAATCTATGGCGCTGGCACTCACCGCCAGGCTGCCCGAAACCATGGCCAACAGGGCCTTCATAATCGCAAGGCCCAGGTTGATCAGGAAGGCGAAAAGGGCCACCTTCTGGATCAGTCTTGACTCTCTTTGTGCTTTTGCCCCCTCGGTCTCGGTATTGGTGTGGTTTTCTTGCGAGGCCATAATTTTATATACCCCACAAAATAGCAAATGTCTAAGCCAAAAACCCGCCGTTCCGGCCCCCGTTCACACCCTTATGGGCCCTGGATATAGTCCGGGATCTCTTCCACCCTGAACCGCCCTTCTTCAAGGACCCTTTGTCCGAAGTTCAAGAGCCTCCTTTTTGTCTCATGGGAATCATCAGGGTAAAACTTTGGATTGGCCACCACCAGGACCCGGAAGGCAAAAAAGGGCTGAGCCACCTCAAAAAAGGTCTCGTCATGGGTTTTTTGCAGGTAGCGGTCCAGGAAAAGCCGGAAAAGCTCAGCAAAGGGACCCTCAAAGGTCCCTCGATCTTTAATGGCGTAATAGATGTAATTCATGCCCAGACAGGCCACGTCATCGGCAGGTTCCCCCCAGCTTCCCCTTGAGCGGTCCAGGAGCATAAAATCTTGACCGGTGAGACGAATATTGCCTGGATGGAAGTCCCCGTGGACACTGCACAACCTCTTGCTCCTGCCCCTCAGCCTGGCCCACCAAGGCAGACACTTCTCCACGTATCCAACCAGCTCCTCCTCCGTGGTGAAGGATACCGGATCATAAGCGTCAACAATACCCATGATACACTCCCCGTGACCGATGAGGTCTCGGATGCGTCTCCTGTAAAGGATATCGGCATCATGGCCTTCATATTTGATCCCGTGGATTTGGGCCAGAAAGGCGGCCAGCATTTCCGCCCTCTCCCTGTCCTTGGAATCAAGCCGCCCCCGGTTGAGAACGGCCTCCAGGTCATCGAAGTAGGACACCCCTCCGGCCTCCTCCATAAAAATATAGAATTCCCGGGCGTCCTTTACGGATATGAGCCCGTCCGGGCATTCCCCCACCACATCCACGGCCTTGATGTGTTTGGGCATTTCATTGTAGTTGGCCCCTGCCAGGAGCAGGACCTGGGCCCTGTCCGAATAATGATCGTGGCCGAATCTGGAGGGGAAGAGGGTCTTCATAATCAGGTGCCTTTCCTCTTGAGGGGTGCTGAATTTAATGAGGTAGGCCGTCCCGTGGACCCCTTCCCCCAGGCGCTCTGTTTTCACCCCCTTTACAGCCGGTCCAAAGTTCTCCTCTAGATAGCGCTGTATCTTTTCATCAATTTCCATGATCTCCTCCCGGTCTTAAACACCTTAACCCTTTCGCGGATTATGGCGGGATTAGCCTTTACAATTCATACCAATCCCTTCATTCAATTTTAACATTTTTAGGGTAATATATATTCTTTCCTATTAAAATACCTGCCCCACCCCATTCGCGCCAAGGGGCAGGCCCTTGATGATAACCGGTTTTCGTGATATTTTAAAAATATAACTTATTTGGAGCAGGGCCTCATGGCATCCCGTAAAAACCAAAATCAGCCCGGCCGGACCCCGAAAAAGAAAGGATGGTGGAGCCGATTCCTTGAGAGGGTGGCAAAGGCCAATGAGGAGGTTCTGAAAGGCGGATGCAAGACCTGAGGGATCAAAAACAGGTGATGCCGTGGGCATCCGGAAAAACCTGAGAATAAGACGGCATAATACCGACCCCATCTTTTGAGCAAGGTGGGGTGTTGTTTTGGAGGCAAGACCCCATGGTATTCATTTCCAGTGAGGCTTTAGGGCAGGAAAAGCCAAAGGACCGTGCCCGGAAGATTCCGGAAAAGGCCCGGCTCCTGCACACCTTGAGAGAGGAAAATTTCAACGTTCCTGATTTTATCTATGTCCCGGCAGAAGACTTCAAAAATGAAAACTTCTCGGAACTGGAGACGTTTCTCAAGGGTTGTGAGGGTGTATTCAAGGTGGTGGCCCGAAGCGCCCATCCCTATGAGAAATATTACAAGGGCGGCACCTTTGATTCCGTGGAAACCTATAAGGATTTGGCAGGCATCCTGTACGCCCGAAAGAAAATCGTAAATTCCGTGACCGGGGCCAACGGGCTTAGTATTCTGCGTCAGCAGCGATTCAATGAAGCCCCTGAAATCGATCCCGAGGACATGGGAATCATCGTCATGCCCTACATTGAGGGCATCAATATCATGGCCAAGATGGTAGGGGACCACTGGGAATTCGGTTATTCGGGGAACCGGAGCCACAAGGTTCAAAGCGAACCCTATATCACCACAACCCCCCACGACCGGAAGTTACTGGAGGTCTCGGAAGACATCCAGAAGCGCCTTGGATTCCGGTGCGAGATCGAATACATCGCGGCCCCGGACGGGACCATTTTCGTGGTCCAGGCCAAGGACATCTCCAACATAGAGACCCTGGAAATGAGGGAGAGCCAGCGGAACGTCCTGCTGGACGGGGTGCGCAGGATCCGAAAGCGACGCAACTACAGAGAGAGGCTCATCTATGTCATGGACAACCGGGAGCTTTATCTCCGGGTCATCAGTATGTGCGAGGATATGGTCCACGGATGGGGTGATCCCAAGCCGGACATTGAAGATATCCTCGGAGTCATCTCCTCTTACGAGGCGGGACTGGAGTACTTCGCCCTCCGGTGTCAACGGTACGGGGTGCTGGGGTTGTGTATCCAAGTCCCCAAGGATCTCGTCCAGATCGCCAATCACTATCTGGACGATACCCCAGAGCTCCAGGCGCGGCTCTCCAACGCCCTCAATGAGAATCAATACCAGATTGATTACTTCCTTTCCGAGGCAGACACCCTTATTGCCCAGGAGAAGATCAGGATCAACCTCTGTACCCATGACGCCTATGGTATTGACACGGTTCGCACCCCGCTTTGGTCTGTTTACTGGCGGGCCGACCGGCACGACGCGGTGGTCCGCGAATTCCGGCGTTTGGGCTTTAAGACCGGTGACTGGGTGGGCATTGATATCGGGGCTGAAGAGAGACCCATAATCTACCGCCTGTAAAAGGGCAAATCCCTTTAGGCCTCAACCCCTTGTTTTTTTCTGATCCTGCAGGGGAGGTTCTTGATGTTGGGTGTCCCGAATTCCTTGCCCACTTTCCCAATAGAGGTCAACATATTAAAGTTCGACTTCTGCCACTCGAACTGCCTTGCTGCCTCCCCTTCCGGGAACCACCATCCCAGGGCCGCACTGACCACGCGGGGGTGAACAATGTCCGTCACCCGCGCCAGCTGGGTGATTTCACCGTATCTGGTGGTGATCACCACCTCATCGCCGTCAGTCATTCCATAGGCCGCCGCCGCTTCGGGGTGAATCTCCACCAGGGGATCGGGTCTCTTTTCACGAAGCCTTTTCACCCACCGGTAAGAGGAAAGCAGATAATACCTGCTCTTGGCGCTGATCAGGATAAGCGGATAATCAGGATCTTCACCCTCCGGGAGACCGGTAAACTCAGGAAGGGGCTTGAGCCCGAACTTTTCAGCGGTACTTAATTTCAACTCCACCTTTCCCGTGGGTGTACGAAACCCTTTCTCTTCATAAAGCCTGAACCGGTCAGGTCCTTTCAAATAGCCTTTGGCCGAAAACTCGGCGTAGGTCAGGCCCGATGGTTTGAGCACGTCCTCAAGCAATACTTCAAAGTCATCATACCAGTATTGGCGGTCCGATACCCGCTTCCCCAATTCGTTCATGATTTTTATGTCGGGCCAGCATTCCGCGGGGGGATCCACAATCTTGGGCCGGGCCAGGATCATACCATGGCCGATGCCGTAATGACCGATATCATTCATCTCGTACTGGTGGGCGATGGGGAACACAATATCCGCCATGGACGCGGTGGGGGTCATGAATATTTCCGCCATAGCCACAAAATCAAGGCGCATGAAGGCCTCATAGGTGAGCTTGCTGTCCGCCCAAGCCACCAACGGATTGGTACACATGCCGTAATAACCCTTCACCGGATAGGGTGTCTCTTCCAGGACCGCTTTTCGGAAATAGGCCGGAGGCACGGTCATCAACCTCGGGATGGTGCGGTGATAGGCGCCGATCATGTCCTTGCGCTTGTTGGGGATCAGGTCCGCCCGCACGAATTGGCCCATGCCCATGATCTCCGGCTCATGGGCATGGACGTTACCGCCCGGGACCTCCAGGTTTCCGGTGACGGCCATAAGACAAACCAATGAACGGGTGGCATCAAACACGTTCACATCATGCTCGATGGCGTTGCCCCACTGAAGCGCCGCAGGCTTGGTGGTGGCATAGAGTCGTGCGGCCTCCCGTATCAGATCCGCGGGGACCCAGGTGATCTCAGAAACCCTTTCCGGGCTGTACTCTTTCACGTGGCGGGAGAGGTCCTCGAAGCCGTAGGTATGGTTTTCCACGAAGCCCTTATCATAAAGGCCTTCCTCAATAATCACGTTAAGGAACGCCAGGGCAAGGGCCTGTGCCGTTCCCGGTCGCAGCTGCAACCACAGATCCGCCCTCTTGGCCAGCTCGGTCCTGCGAGGATCGACCACCATGAGCTTGGCCCCGTCTTTAAGCCGTTTCAAGGCCAGACCCGCCACCTGCCCCTCTTCGCTGGTGGAAAGGACGTTACTGGCCCAGGAGACAATCAGGCCGGTAGGATTGTGGAAGTCGGCCACGGGATAGAATCCACAGGTGTGTACCCCGGTTATCTCCCTGGGGGCGTGGCATACATCCTGGGAGGCGATGACATTGGGTGAACCGAAAATATTGGCCAGCCGGATCAGGACGAAATGTTCAAGGCCTTTGGGCATGCCGGCACCGAATCCAACGGCACGGGCCCCGTATTTTTCCTTTATCTGTAAAAGATTATTTGCCGTCTCTTCGAGGGCCTCCTCCCAGGAGATGGGCTGCCACTTTCCCTCACCCCGTTTTCCTGTACGCCTCAGGGGATGACGAAGACGCGCGGGGTGGCTGAGACGATCCTGGGAGACCCGGCCTTTGTAACAGGTATACCCTTCATTCAAATACCCTTGGGGATCTCCCTTTATCTCCGTGATCTCATTGTCCTTGGCCCCCACCAGCAGCCCGCAGCCGCCATGATCCATCCTTGCACAGTGGGTCTTCACCCAACGCGTTTCTTCTGACATATCCAAGACCTCTCCTTCTCAGCACAACTCATTTATAAAAAGGCACCCCACCCTGCTCAACATAACCAAGGGAGCGGAAATGTTCAACCTCCTCTTCTCCAGGGGAGACTCCGCCGCTCTATGGATTAAGAAAGGAGGCGCCTCACATACTTCATTTTACCCTTGTAAGGCGGGTAGGCCAGGGTGATATTGAAGCGGGTGGTTTTTTGAAGGATGGAGCGGTGATGACTGAAGGTGTCAAAACTGAACTTACCATGGTAACACCCCATACCGCTGTTCCCTACCCCACCAAAGGGCATACGGGGATTCAGGAAATGCATGATGGTCTCATTGATGCACCCCCCTCCTGAGGAGGTTTGGGAAAGGAACCTTCCCCTCGCCCGCCTCGATGAAGTGAAGACATACATGGCCAGGGGTTTTTCCCGGGTGTTTATGAATGAAATAACCTCTCCAAGGTGGGTGTAATCCATGACCGGCAGGATGGGACCGAAAATCTCCTCCCCCATAATGGGATCATCGGGCTTGATGCGGTCGATGAGGGTGGGTTCTATGTACCGGGTGTCCGGGTTGACCCTGCCCCCATGGATGATGGTCCCTGCCGAGTGAAGGAGCCTCTCCAGGCGCCTGAATTGTTCGTCATTAATGATCCTGCCCAAATCGGGACTCCGCTCGGGGTCATCTCCGTAAAAACGCCTGATACATTGGCGTATCTCATGGAGGAGTTCCTCTTTGACCTCCCCGTGCACAAACAAATGATCCGGAGCGATGCAGGTCTGGCCGGCATTGAGAAACTTGCCGAAGCTTATACGCCGGGCCGCCACCTTGATGTCCGCGTCCGGTTCCACAACACAGGGGTTCTTTCCCCCCAGTTCCAGGGTAACCGGGGTCAAGTGTCGGGAGGCCCTCTCCATGACCACCCGCGCCAAGGAGGGACTGCCCGTAAAGAAGATGTAGTCAAAACGCTGGTCAAGGACCGCCTGGTTGACCTCTCTGCCCCCGGTGACGACGCTCACATGCTCCGGAGGGAATGCCTCCCCGATCAGCTCCCGGATGACTTGAGAAACGTTCCTGGAATAGTGGGCGGGTTTGAGCATGGCGCAGTTGCCCGCGGATATGGCGCCGATCAAGGGAAAGAGGCAGAGTTGAAGGGGATAGTTCCATGGTGATATAATGAGCACCACCCCGTAAGGCTGGTGGTGGATCCTGCTGGTGGAATAAAAATTCAGAATGTCTGTAGGAACCCTTGTGGGCCTGGCCCATTTTTTGATTTTTCTCATGTGGAGCTTGAGCTCCTTTAATAACATCCCGATCTCCGTCTCAAAGGCCTCGAATCTGGATTTACGCAGGTCCTGCCAAAAGGCGTCGTAAATCCTGTCTTCATACTTCAGCAGGGTGCTTCTCAACCTATTGAGGCTCTCCCTGCGAAACCCGACATCCAAGGTATTACCCTTCTTGAAAAAGGCCCGGTGTGCCTTAACAGCCCTGACTATGGACTCCATGCTGTGGTTCCTCCTCATCGGTCAAGAGATATTCCTAAACATCACCCTGAATGTCCAAAAAATCAAGCACCAATCACGGCTGGACAAAGCCGGTTACCGGATAATAGAGTGGAAGGATCCGCTCATCCTTTCTGGGCCGTGCCCTTATAGGGACCACTTTCCTGAGGTGGGACTTTCCCCACTATGCCCCGGGGTATCTTTAGGGATGGGCCTGGTTCATGGCCTCTAAGACCGGTTCACCGGTTACAGGCGCAAAGCCGGGATGCAAAAGAGGTAAAGGGGGGGTTAAGCCGCATCGATCCTGCATCGGATATAGCGATGGTAAGGGGTCCCGGCGATGCGATCCCGGTGGGCGTTCTTGGCCAGTCTGTTTGCATTGGCCCCGTATGTTTTTCCCTGATAGACCAGACCGAAACCGTGAGGGACCATAACATAGCCCGGTCTGGTCGATTTGGTCACTTGGAGTTCAATGGTTTCCTCACCCCCTTCAGTGGTCATCTTGACCATCTGTCCGTCATTGAGACCCAAAGTCTCTGCATCTTCCGGGTGCATGATCGCCGTGCACGCGCGTTTTCCCTTGTTCCAGGCAGGATCGCGCATCTGTGTGTTGGCATTGTAGTCCATGTGTCTGCCGGAGGACATGATGAGGGGGTATTTGTCTTGCCCCTCATTGAGGCGTTTGGATTCCACAACCGGGTCAACCTCCTGAATCCACTCAGACATCTCGGGCACATCCAGGTGGATGCGGCCGTCTTCCGTGGCCAGGGCCTGGAAGGGGTCCCATTTTTCCGCATCCAGCTCCCCGGCCCAGATGCCTTCAGGATGCTGAAGGACAGCCTGGAAGATCTCTTCTCCCAGCCCAGGCCCCGGCGTGAAGCCGGCCCGTGCCGCCAGTTCATGGCTTGCGGACGGCAGATTCTGCAAAACCCCCCAGAAAGAAGCGAGTTGGCTTGATCCGAGCTTTTTTCCCAGGGTCTTGCCGAGAATGTAGGGCATGCTTTTGGCCGCCTGGGGGTTGGACTTCACATATTCCATGAGGGCCGCCCCGAATTGTAACCGATCTCCCGTATCGGCCGCCTCATAAAGGGTGTCAGGAATGTCCGGGATCAGTCCCAGCTTGTCTGCCAGCCACAGGAATATCTCTCCTGCCTCCATCTGTTCCCCTTCCGGTTCCACCACGGGATGGCGGAACTGGAGAAAGATTTTGGGGAAACCTCCGGCCCAAAGACCGATACCTGCATCCCAAGACTCATAGGCGGACAGGGCGGGCAGGACATAATGAGAAAGGGCCGCCGTCTCGGTCATGGCGATCTCCACGGTCACCAGCAGATCAAGGCGCTTGAAGGCCTCTTCATACGCCGATGTGTCCGCGAAGGACCGCAGGGGATTGGTACCGCTCACCATCACCGCTCGAATTCGGTCCGGATGATCGCTTAAGATCTCCTCAGGCATCACATTGGGAGGGTATACACGGGTGATCCCCGGATAATCCGTCACAACCGTGCGCCAGTACCGGGATTCCCGCTCGTCAGCGGCTGCGCTTCGCCTGCGTGCGCCTCCGCGAAGGCTTAGGGGAAAGATATTTCCACCTGCAATCCCGATCCGCCCGCACACGGCCAGGAGTACGGTTTCCAGATAAGAGACGAGTGTGCTGTGCCGGTTCATGAGAACCCCCAGGTCACTGTGATGGCTGGACTTTCGTGTTGCGAAAAGACGGCAGACCTCTCTTACCTGATCGTAGTCCAACTCACAAACCGCTATGGCCGCCTTGGCATCAAAATCGGTGAAAAAAGAACGGACGGCCGCAAAGCCCGTTACGTGTCGGTCAATGTATTCCTGGTCGTGCCATCCTTGGTTGAGGATAATGGAGATCATGGCCCGGTAGAAAAGGGCGTCGGTGCCGTTGCGGATGGGCAGGTGGAGATCCGCGATTTTGGCCGTTTCCGAAAGACGTGGGTCCACGACCACCAGCACTTTATCAGGATCTTTGCTGAATTTGGTCAGCACCCGGCGCGCCTGAGGGGTATGGTGGCTCATCATGGGGTTCCACCCCACAACCAGGAGCATGTCGGTTTCTTCGAGGTGGGGCTCCACGTGAAGGGCCTGGTTGCCATAGGTCTTTCCATCCGCCCAAAACCGGCCGGTCAGTTCCTGGGCAACGGCGGTGAAAAGGTATTGCGAACCCAGACCTCGAAGCAAGTTCACTGCAAACATACCCTGCGTGAAGCAGCCGATGGAACCGGCTCCCATCAGGGCCAAGGAACGGGGGCCGTGTTTCTTGACAACAGTGGATAGTTTTTCCGCCACTTCCCCCAGGGCCTGGTCCCAGGATATCCTTTCGAAAGTCTCCCCAACCTTCTTCAAGGGATACATGAGCCGGTCCGAATGATGCTGATGATAGGCGATGTTCAATCCTTTCCGGCAGGCATAGCCTTGGCTGCGGAGATTGGCCTTGTCCCCGCGGACTTTGGCCATGCGGTTGTTCTCGACCTTTACTTCAAGGCCGCACGAATTTGCACATAAGACACAGGTTGTTTTTTTCCATGGATCCATTTTTTCCCTCCCGGGTTGCGAACCCCTATTGGATCTATTCATCGCTTTCTCTTGCACCAAAAAGGTCCATGAATCCTTCGACCTTTCAGGGTATCTCCTCAAAGGGACGACACTAACCAAGCACTGTTTGACCCCCATCTTTTCAAGGGCCAGGAGGATAGGCAAGGGTTTGATATTTAACGGCTATTCAAGCCCCCTATTTCTCGAAAAAAAGCCGATTATTTAAGACAGGGGTATACTTTATATTTCACTTTCAAGCAAAAATAAATGGCGTCCTAAATGGACCGGTACCAGGCCGACACAGGTAGAACACCCTTTTCCCTGGAAATTTTACCGGATACGATTAATAAGCTTGACTTTTCAATATACTAAAAATAAAATGTTAATCATCATGGCAGTTCGTTTCTATGACGGGCTTTTTTCGTGCTGCAGGAAAGATCTGTTGGTCGGAAGTGACATCCTGAAGTCTGGAAACATGAGAAACTATTCGAAAGGAGGATGTCATTATGGCTAATGGAATCGTGAAGTGGTTCAATGACCGCAAAGGCTTTGGCTTTATTGAGCAGGAAGACGGCCCGGATGTGTTCGTTCATCATTCAGGGATAAATTCAACCGGCTTCAAGTCCCTTGCTGAAGGTGATCATGTCACCTTTGACCTAGAGCAGGGCCAAAAAGGCCCTGCAGCGGTTAACGTCACTGTCGTTTAACACATTGTTCTGCGAAAAAGGGGCATTCCATCGAATGAGTGTGGAGTGCCCCACCCTTCTACATCCGGTAACTCCCCTCTAGGATGCTTCCTGGCTTCCCATAAAGATTCCAAAACCCCTTCTTCATTGATTCAAAGACCCCGGTAAAAGAAAGGGGATTACTCCTTGATTTTTTCATGGATTTAACAGAAAAAAGACTTACTCCTGAGTCTAAAGGCCGGTGGATCAATAGTGCTCGGGATTTCTGAACGAATCCTGCCCGTCACCCTCGAGCGCGGTTCGGGCCACGACTCAAAGGGGATATCATGATTGAACCCCAGGGAGGGATTTCCATGGAAAGTCCAGGGAAAAACCCTTATGACCTCGGTTTCCACAGGTTCATTATAGACAGCCTCCCCGTTGGGATTATGACGGTGGATGCGGGATTGAAGATCAACAGTTTTAATCCCTGGGCCGAGGCGGTGACCGGCTATTCAGCAAAGGAAGTCATGCGCCGATACTGCGGCCAAGTCCTGAAAGGGGGCATGTGTGACGTTCACTGCCCCCTTAAAACCGTGATCGACCGCCAACATCCGGTCGTGCGGGTGGAGACCACCATCCGGAAGAAAAACGGACAGATTATTCCTGTAAGAATGAATACAGCGGCCCTCCTGGACGAGGCGGGGACCCTGATAGGCGGGGTTGAGGCCTTTCAGGATATATCCTATTTGAAGACCCTCGAGGAAGAAAAGAACAATTTCATTTCCATGATTGCCCACGACATGAAATCCTCTGTCACAGTGATCGGCGGATTCGCCCTTCGCCTCTTGACCAGAGGTGATGGCCTGGACAGGGAAAAGCACAAAGAGTACCTGGGAATTATCCGGAGAGAATCATCCAAACTGGAATCCATGATCCATGATTTCCTGGAGTTCTCCCGTTTGCAGAGAGGGGAGTTCAAGCTCAACTTCGGCCCCACCTCCCTGGACAAGGAACTGATGGAGCTCGTGGAATCTTACCAGGTAAAGGCGTCACAGGCGGGCGTCGGCCTGGAGTTTCAAGGCCAAAAAGCCCTGCCCATGATTGAGGCTGACGCCGCGCAACTGCGCAGGGTCTTTACCAACCTGCTGGACAATGCCATCAAGTTCTCCAAAGGGAGCGGAAAGATCACCGTTATTCCGGAGGAAAGGGGTCATGAGGTCCTTGTGAGGATCGCCGACCAGGGAAAGGGGATCGCTCCCGCTGAACTCCCTTATATCTTTTACGCCTTCCACCATGGCAAGGAAAGCGGGGGATTCGGCCTGGGCCTGGCCGCGGTCAAGGCCATCGTAGAGGGACACGGAGGCCGGCTGGAAGTGGACAGCGAACTGGACCGGGGATCCACCTTCACCGTGATTCTCCCCAAGGCCCAAAGGTCTCAAGCCCATTGATGTTTCCCGGGTTTCCGGGCGAAAGGTCCATTCTAACCGCATCCGCTTGTATCCGCCCCATCCTCTATTGCCCGGCCTCCACGTCCTTCCTCAACCCCTTTTGTGCACCAGGCCCAGGCCCCTTGTTTCACCTCACCGGCGTTTCAGGGTAAAACTTGTGTAAATCGTTTCCACCGGTTTTTTTCTGCCTTTGTGCAGTGCTGAAGCTTCTTCCTTTTTCGGCCTTCAACCCACGGATCCGCTTTCGTGTCAATCCTCTCTAATGTAATGCTAATGACGGGTTTACACGGCCCTAACAATTGAGATATGAGATATGGGACTTGGGCAAAGTCTGGGAATCCCTATTAAGACCAGGCCGATGAAGGGCACAGAGGAGGAAGCGTGAACCGTTACAACAAGAAAGGACGGAGCGCATGAAAAAGGGGGTTTCGCTCAAGGCGGCGATCTACGTGTTCACAGCCCTTTTTTTCTTCCCAGGCTGTTTTATTTTTGCCGGAACCAATCCTGTATTTGCCAGGACCCAGGTCTACGAGGGCACACCGGCCAAATATGTGTTCTTATTTATCGGTGACGGCATGGGTATACCGCAGCGTACGGCTGCCGAGAAGTTTACCGGGAAGAGGCTTCTCATGGATACCTTTCCCGCCCAAGGCATTACCACCACTTATGCGGCGGATCGTTTTATTACGGGTTCCGCTGCATCCGCCACGGCCCTTGCCTGCGGCCAGAAGACCAACATCGGAATGCTCGGAATGAGCCCGGATCAACGCCATGTGAAGAGCATTGCCGAGATGGCCAGGGATCAAGGGATGAGAGTAGGCGTTATCTCAAGCGTGTCTATCGATCATGCAACCCCGGCTGCATTTTACGCCCATGTGAAGAAGCGCAGCCAATACTATGATATTGCGGTGGCTCTGGGTGAGAGCGGGTTCCATTTTTTTGGAGGCGGGGGCATCAAGGATCCAACCAACAGGCGGGAAAACTCCAAGAACTTCAAGGGGAATGCCCTGGATATGGCCCAGAGAAACAGCTACACCATGGTCACAGACAAATCCACCTTCATGAATCTAAGGCCCGGGTGTGGGAAAATCTTTGCATGGAACGCCAACCTCCCTGACGGGCAAGCCCTGCCATACGTTATAGACACCACAGCCCAAGACATCACAATCCAGGAATTCACGGCAAAGGCCATTGAATTGCTGGATAATCCCAAGGGCTTTTTCCTTATGGTGGAAGGGGGGAAAATCGACTGGGCGTGTCACGCCAATGACGCCGCCACCGCCATCAAAGAGACTCTTGCTTTTGACGATGCCATCCGCAAGGCCGTTGATTTCGCAAAGCGGCATCCTGAGGAAACGCTCATCGTAGTGACCGGTGATCACGAATGTGGGGGTCTGACCTTGGGCTGGTCAGGCACCAAGTACGCCTCCCACTTCGATATTCTCGGGAGGCAGGATATCTCCTTTCAGAGGTTCTCCGACAAGGTCCTCAAGAAATATAAGGCCGGTTGTACGGGGACATGTTCCTTTGAAGACATAAAGCCCTTAATCACCAAGTATTTCGGCCTTAAGTTCCAAGGCTGTCCCCGGGATGACCATCTGGTTCTTGAAGACTACCAGGTTGCCATGCTTAAGCGCGCCTACTTCCGAAGCATGCTCGATGAAAAAGTAAGATCAAAAGATCCGGCGACCGGCGTTATCTACGGCGGGTATGAACCCTTGACCGTTACCATCACCCATCTTCTCAACAATAAAGCCGGCTTGGGATGGACATCTTACAAGCACACGGGAGTTCCCGTATCCACTTCCGCCATCGGGGTGGGTGCCCAGATCTTCAACGGCTACTACGACAACACGGATGTCGCCAAAAAGATCATGTCCGTTATGGGCATTCCCGCCAAGGTGCATTTTGCCTCCCGAGGGGATGGCTTCAAGATGGCCGCCGGCTATTGAGATCAGCTGAGTCTTTGCAGGTGCTGCAGTGATCATTGCATCCCCCTTGCCACAATCAAAATGGTGCTTAAATTATTCCTGGGTTGCCGGGCGGTCGGTCTGACCGGAAGGGTAAGAGAAAACCCACAGACGATCAAACCCAGTCAGTGGGAGGGAGAAAATGGATCAACAGGCTGTCATCATTCCCTGTCCCAAATGCGGGGCCAAGAACCGTGTACCCCGGGCCAGACTCGGGGACCGGGCCGTGTGCGGCAAGTGCAAGCATCCCCTGCAGATCGGAGGTGTTCTTGGCCGGCCCGTGGAGGTGAATGATGCTGGTTTCGAGAAAGAGGTCCTGACCTTTGACGGCCCCGTGTTGGTGGACTGCTGGGCGCCCTGGTGCGGGCCCTGCCGCATGGTCGCTCCCGTTCTCCAACAGCTGGCCTCCGAGTATGCCGGTCAGGTCAAGATCGCCAAGCTCAACGTAGATGAAAACCCGGCCACCGCATCCCGCTACGGCATCCAGAGCATCCCCACCATGCTCCTCTTCAACCGGGGGGAACAGGTGGACAGACTGGTAGGGGCCCTGCCCAAGCAGCAGATCGAGGCCTGCTTTCGCCCGTTCCTTTAAAGGGCAGGTCAGAGTCATCCAACACTCGGCCTGCCCTGAGGCAGACGCGCGTCCCCTTTGAGGCCCATGAAATCCCGCCCCCATATCTTGCGGCCACATCTTTCTTGACACCCAAGGCTATTTCACCCATCCAATGTCAACAGTATCTCCCACGCTTCGACCGATGACCAAACATCGGTCCCGCGCGCTGTCTAGCCGAACCCCCTTAGGTCTCTAACGGCCTCGGCCTATTGACATTTTGTGATCCAGGGCCTAAACTTCGCTGCTGCTGAAAGGCTCTGGTTCAGGAATGGGGTATGCGGCCTCGGTTGAGGGAAGATGGTGGACTTTTCATTATGTACCAGCATTATCAGGAACGCCTCTCAGGTGGTGGTGGGCAAAACCGATGTTCTCGAACTAATCCTGGTAGCCCTCCTGGCGGAAGGTCACATCCTGCTGGAGGATGTGCCCGGCGTGGGAAAGACCCTGATTGCCAAGTCCCTTGCCAGGAGCTTTGGAGGGTCTTTCCAGAGAATCCAGTTCACACCTGATCTCCTTCCATCGGATGTGACCGGCTTTAATATCTACGATCAGCAGAAAGGTCAGTTCCGTTTTCAGGAAGGTCCGGTCATCGCCAACATCCTGTTGGCCGATGAAATCAACCGGGCCATCCCCCGGACCCAGTCAAGCCTCCTTGAGAGCATGGAAGAGCGTCAGGCAACCGTGGACGGCAAGACCTACCTTCTCCCCAGGCCCTTTTTTGTCATTGCCACCCAGAACCCTATTGAGATTGAGGGCACCTTTCCCCTGCCCGAGGCCCAGCTTGACAGGTTCCTGCTCAAAATAGAGGTGGGTTATCCTGACAAGGAAGAAGAGGTGGCCATCTTGGGCCGTTTTCAAAAACAAGACCCTTTGTCCGAACTTGGCCCGGTGGCGAGCCCGGAGCAGCTTGTTCACATGCAGGAGGCCCGCCGCCACATCCATGTGGCTCCTCCTGTGGCAGATTATATTACAGAGATTGTCAGGGCCAGCCGGCATCATAGTGCCTTCCGTTTCGGGGCGAGCCCCAGGGGTTCCCTTGGGTTGATGCGCGCGGCCCAAGGGCTTGCGGCGATTCGCGGCCGGGATTACGTCCTGCCCGATGATGTAAAACACCTGGCCTTTCCGGTATTGACCCATCGCCTGATTCTAAAGGAAGAGGAACGCCTGCGAGGGGAAACGGCTGAGCGCTTTTTGAAGGACATCATCGACCGGGTCCCAGTACCCACCCCCTCCCAGTAAGGTCACCTTCATGCAGATCCCCGAGGAAAGGGTCACCTCGATTTTTATTGTGCCCCTCTGCCAATTCTTCCTTGCCCTTTTCCTGTTTATCGCCCTCCTCTACGGGTTTCGTGAGCTGATCCTGTTTGCCGGTATCCTCCTGGCCATCGGCATGGGCGCCCATATCTGGTCCCGCTTCAGCCCGGTCCGCCTCTCCTGTGAACCCAGTATGGATCGGAGAAGGGCTTTCCCCGATGAAATCTTGAGACTGGACATCCAGGTCATTAATGCCAAGTGTCTCCCTGTGAAGGTGGCCATGGCCATTCGTTTCACAAGTCCTTCAATCCATGTGGATCAAGAGGAAAAAGGGTTCAGGGAATGGAGGCTGCTCTGGTATCAGGGGTGTCACTTTCAAAAGAGGTTGAGCTTCACCCATCGTGGGGTATATCGGCTGGGACCGCCGGCCATCATAGTGGGGGATCTTTTCGGTTTCTACAAGCGAGAAAAAAAGGTGGAATCCGCCGTGGAAGTCATTATTTACCCCCGCATCAGGAGGGTAGCACCTCTTTCTCTACCTAAAAGGGACTTTTACGGAGCCCCCGGGGCAAAAGGCCTGGTGGAGGATCCGGTGTACATCTATGGCACCAGGGATTACCGACCCGGCCGCCCCGTGCAGCGCATCCACTGGAAGGCCAGTGCCCGTTACAACCGGATCCAGGAAAAGCTCTGTGAGCCCGCGGAACAGGAGAAAGTCATGCTCCTCCTTGATGTGGATCCCTTTTTTAAGGCACAGGCAAAAGAGCGCTTTGAGAAGACGCTTGAAGGGGTGGCCTCTTACGCGGCCTGGCTGGACCGAAGGGGTTATGCCTTGGGGTTCGCCGCCAACAGCGCCATGACTGGAAGCCGTTCCCCGGTCATCCCCGTAGCCCGAGGCCCGGGCCAGCTCGCCCTGATCCTCGAGGCCCTCGCCAGAGTCACCCTAAGACCTGAAAGAGATTTGCTGGAGATCCTCTCTTGGGTCTACCCACTCCCCTGGGGCGTGGCCTGTCTCGTATTTTCCTACAAACCCTGCGAGGCCACCACCCGTACGGAGGCCTTTCTGTACCTTCGGAAGATCCCTGCGGTGGTTCTTCATTCATCGACCATCCCCTTCACCCCCCGGTTTCAAGGGACAAGCCCGGCCAATGGCGGGAGCAGGGATGGGGTTGTATCCGGGGAGGACCCCAACCCATGATGCCGCGAGAAAAGGCACTCCTGGTTATCCTTTGTGCCGGCATGGGTTTGAGCTGGATCTACGCATGGGCCGCCTTTATTATGCCCATCCTGGGTCTTTATGTATTTTCCATGGCGGATGGGGCCCTCATCCTCGCCCTAGCTGCAGGTAGTACTTCTTTGCATCAGGGAAGAGGCTGGCCTATGGCCTCGGTCATCGGCCTGCACGCCGCAGGCCTGTCTTTTGCCGTATGCCGCATGATCTATATTCCCTTTGAGTGGGCAGACCCATTCTGGTCGGGACAGTGGCTTGCCCTGTTCTTCACCCGAGAGCACCCCTTTTTGGAATGGATCGGTTTTATGCTGGCCCTTTTGTGGGCCGGCGCGCTTTGGACCACCGGGATCCGGATTGTTATCAAGACCCCGGGCCGCTTTACCATAAGCGCCCGATTCGATCTCGGTGCCGCGGCATTCCTGGCATTGCTGCTCACCCTGTTGATCATGATAGGAAAAGGGGTGCCCGTCATTGGGAATGCCACCTTTGAGTTGGCCTTTTTGGCCTTCTTTATGCTCGGCCTCCTGGCCTTGAGCATGGCAGGTGCTGAAGACCGGGTTGAGAAGGGCTATATGATGGCCTACGGGGGCATGGGCACGGTCCTTAGTTTTATGGTGCTCGTGTTTTTTTTCGGCGGCGGTCTGGTGCTTCTCTTTCTCCCTTCCCTCATGACCGCAGCAGAGGTGGCCCATGACACGCTCACGGCAATGGCAAGGCCGCTGGTCCCGGTGTTGATCACGGTCCTTCGCGTGGTCTTCCTGAAGGGCTGCCGGACGATGCAGGAAGAGGGCCGTCCTTCGGGACAGGAGGACCCCGGCGCCGGCCTGCCGCCATTGGCCGGCAGCGAACCGGGTCTCTTCCAAACCATCCTGATGTGGGGCCTTATGGGCCTGGCGGGCGTGATCGGGATGGCGCTTTTAGTCTTTGGGGCCTACCACCTTATCCGGTGGCTTGCTTCGAGGGCCCCCACGGATGAGAACAAGGAGAGCCTGTGGGCGGTCCTCCTTCGCCTGGCAGGTCACCTTAAGGGAATCCTCTTGTCTCTGTCGGCAAGCATGGTGAGAAAAAGAAGTCCCAGGCGTGGAGGGATGTATTTTTATGCCTTGCTCCAGCGGTGGGGCGCCCACAGTGGTCTTCCCCGCGTTCCCAATGAAACCCCCATGGAATACGGGTTTCGCCTTGCAGGTCTGTTTCCAAGCCTTGGAAGCGAGATCGCATCGGTTGTAACGCTCTATAATGAAAGCGTTTATGCTCTGAGCCAACCCGACCAAAAAGAGATCCACTCCGCCAGGCTTTGCTGGCATAGAATTCGGAGTCCCTTTAACTGGCCTGCCCGATTCAGGGCATGGTTCCTGTCGCCTCGGCGGTGACACGAAGAAATCGCCAAGGCATATCTTTCTTGACACCACAGACCCTTTCACCCATACTGCTCTCCTAAGAAAAACGGGCTCTTACCAGGATAAGAGAGGCGTTCTGAGATAGAAAGGAGAGGAGAACATGAATCATCCATTCTCCGGCGTGGAATTCATCGTGGGCATTCCATCTTACAATGAAGCGGATTCCATCGGCTATGTGACAAGGCAGGTCGACAAGGGCCTGGCCGCCTACTTCAAAAAGATGAAGACCCTCATCGTCAATGTGGACAACCACAGCCCCGACGATACCAAGGGCGCATTCCTTTCTACAGAGACACAAACCCCGAAGTACTATATCACCACACGAAAAGGGATGAAGGGAAAGGGCAACAATTTCCTCAACCTTTTCAAATTCGCCAGCAATTACAAAGACACCCTTAAGGGAATTGCGGTGGTGGATGCGGATCTTCGTTCCATCACCCCCGAGTGGCCCAAATACTTGGCAGAACCCCTCCTAAAAGGTTACGATTACGCCCTTCCCTTTTACTCCCGCCATCAATTCGACGGCAGCATTACCAACCACATCTGCTATCCCCTGCTCTTCGGGCTTTTGGGGCAGGATATTCGTCAACCCATTGGGGGGGAATTCGGTTTTTCTCCCGCCCTGATGGAATACTGGCTGAAACAGAAGTGGACCAAGACCACCCGCCAGTACGGGATCGACATCTTTATGACCCTTAATGCCATTTTAGGCAATTTCAAGATCGCCGAGGTGGGCCTCGGGGCCAAGATCCACAAGGCGAGCGCTCCCAAGCTGGGCCCCATGTTTACCCAGGTTGTGACCACCCTCTTTGAGTTCCTCCTTTCCACAAAAAATGCCTGGCTCTATGGCCCGATCACCGAGCCGAAACCAAAAAGGCGCTTCGGTTTGAAAAAACTGGACCCGCCGCAGGAGCTGGCCATCGACATTCGCCAGCTCAAAGAAAACCTGCGCAACGAGTACAACCAAAGGGAACGGCTCATCCAAAAGTATCTCAATGACTATTCAGTCATGCACCTGGGAAACATGTTCGTGCAGGATTATTACGACATCGACACCCTCATGTGGACCCAGGATGTGTACCAGCTCCTTTATACCTATGATATGGGCTCTTCCAGGGTCAAAAAAGAGGTGATCGAGGCCATGAAACCCCTCTATTTCGCCCGTTCCGTCACCTTCGACTATTTGACCTGGCGGTACAGCATCACCTACGCGGAAGAGGCCATCCATGCCCAGGCCAAGGCCTTTGCGTCCCAAAAGCCCTACATCATGGGCCTGTATCTGGATAAAAACAACAAGAAGAACAGGAAGAATCCATAGGAGAAACACCCCATGACAGCCCCCCAGAAGCCCCCGGAGGACGCAGAATCCCGGCGCGAACCCTTGTCCCCTTCCAATAAAGGCGGGGAAAGCATCCCACGTCCTGGGTTTGGTCGGGATTTCCTGACCGGGTGCTTGGCCCTGGTTGCCGTGGCGGTGATCGCCCTGGTGGTGGTGCCCCTGGTGATCATGGTCTTCAAGGTGAGCGCATTTCTGGTGGTACCCTTGGGACTCCTCGCCATTTTCGTGATTCTCACCGCCTTTCTGGGGAGAATCATCAACATGCTCAGGGCCCGTTGGCCCCAGGGCAAGAAATGAGACCGGTATCCAAACCAACAGGAACTGGCGGTTCCGTAACGGAACCTTTCGGAAATGGTGCGCCTCATTTCTCTTCCAGCCTAACCCATTGAAATTCAACATAAAAACGTTGAACGGGTCCCAAGGCCCCGAATTAGCTCTTTTTTTGGGGGGAACTCCGGGTTCCTGTCGGCCCGGCAGGCCAACCAAAATAATATGCAATTTCAATTGCTTACAGATTTGGCACCCTTCTTGATTATAATTGTAGCTGACCACACACGCCATGAGTGAACCCGAGCCTCGGGGAGAGTGTAGAAAATCCTTAAATTCAAGGAGGTGCAAAAGATGTTCTGGAAGAAGGATCAAAATGCCGGTGGAGGCGGGAGCAAAGTTTTGAGCCCGAAAAAGACGATCATGGGTGAAATCGAAGCACTCACCAACGACCACGTCCTCACTTATAAGCTTGGCGAGGCCTATTGGGGCGGGCTGGGGGCTTACACCATGGTCGAGCTGAACAAGGAATATCCCCAAAAGGGTAAAAAATACCTCATTTTCACCGACAACATGGGGGAGAACAAGCCAGCCGGGACGAGAAAAAAGCTCTGGACTTCCAATAAGTCCAAGGAAATCGCCGGCTGGATCCTGGACAAGGAAGGTACGAGGGTGAATGTATAGCCGAATCCAAGGCCTGCTCTTATCAGTAGACGTTACGATTCCCCGAAGAGCTTCACGGTCAATTCACCAACCTGCTTGCCGTAGCGCAGGCATTCATCCTGGGCGTCTTTATCCGGGGCCCCGACAGATACGGGACCATAATGGCTCCCTTTCTGGAGCCCCTGGACGACCATGCCATGGATGAGCAGGGCCTGGAGGAGGCTCAGATTGGTGGTCTCATTGCCGCCCCCCACCCCGCCGGAAGACGTAAAGACCCCGCCCACCTTACCTACCAGCCTGCCGAAGGCTTGGGGGACGTTGTTGACTTCGATGAATTAGGATCCCCGTCAGGTCTTGATTCCGGTCACTCTTTGACCGAGTTCTCGAAGCCTCTTTCTTACCTTCATGTCATAGGCCTGCCCGTGGGCCCGGGCCTCGTGGGTGCAGTCAAAGTATTTACCGGTTCGGCCTTCCAGAGCCGGATCCGTGGCCACAAAGACCTCCACCTCCGCACCGGATTCGGCACTTCCCAGGGGTGTGCCGAAACCCTCCCGGACCATCTTGGTGTCCAGCAATGATCCGGGATGCAAGCAGTTGAGATCTGTCAGAATAATTGATGGAGAAATAGTCTAAAATGTGCAAGATATGTG
>CAZNLL010000008.1:0-51777 GCA_964573885.1 uncultured Desulfobacteraceae bacterium
AATCCTCAAAAACGACCTGAACGATTTGAAGTGCTATGCCAAAGAAGTGCTGGAATATATAGACGCAGAGAATGCTTGATCGGGATTGGCGGATCTTTCATGTTTCCCTCCTACCTTTCATACACACTATATTGATTTCCTTTGAAATGACCCTTGATTCCTCCAGCAGAAACCCTGCCCCATAAAGCCATCGGGCAAGGTCATCCGGACTCACGATCCGGTTTTCTCTGGGCGGTATCCCGAATTTTCTGAGATAACGAATCCCCATGGCGAGCTTTGACCGGAAAGGCATTGCGTAAGATGTGGCATCCACCACCACGAGGCTTCCCCCGGGTTTCAGGATCCTCCGGCATTCGTAGAGGACGTCCAGGGGGCGCTGGACAATATGGAGGACATTTCCCAAGAAGACACCGTCAAAAGCGCTGTCAGGAAGGGAAGTGTGATAGCAGTCCGCTTTCAGGACCTTTGTATTGGGCAACTTGCCAAGTCTTGTTTTTGCCAGGTCGAGCATCTCCGGAGAGCCGTCCGTGGCCGTCAGGTGTTTTGCCTTTTCAGCAATAATCCGGGAAAAGTGTCCGGTTCCGCAGCCCAGTTCCAGGACCTCGCCGCTTTCTTTGAACCGGCTGGACAGCCATCTCTCTGTTTCCCGCTGGGTTTGCCTCCCAACAATATAGGCCGTGGCCGCGTCATAGGCACCCGCCCTTTTACCCCAGTATGCATGTTCTTCCCTACTCTTCGCCAATTCACCCCTCCAAACGGGATCAATCTTGATTCCACCAGCGTTACCTCAGGGGCGTATTCATCTAGACCCGAGATAAAAGAGCCACCCATTGCGATGGCCATGAAAACCTTTAAAACTCCACCGCCAACTGGAGGGTCATGAGATCCCGCTTGTCCTCGTTCATCCCGTCTGCGTTGAGGTTGTCTTCGGCATATTTGCCGTGCAGGTATTCAGCCGACAAGGTCGTGTATTTGAACAACTCCCAGCTTATGACGCCGCCGTACTGGTGCTCAGGGTTCAGGCCGAACATGTCATCGGTTCCTTCGTATTTGAGACCCAGTTGCAGGATGTCAACAGGCCTGTAGGCCAATTCAAAGTTCCAGGCGCTGGGCTCCGTATTCCGGAAGTTCCCCAGCTTGTCCGTGGCAAAGGCCATCTCACCGGGTTCAAAGGAATGGAGGGCCGTGATGTATTCCGCACCAAAGCTGTACTTATCGTATTCAAGGACAAGATAGGCCGCGATACCATGCACATAATGATTGATGTCATTGATGGTACCGTCACCGTTGACATCCCTGATTTCATCCTGGAGGGTATCGCTGTCCGCCACATTGCTGAGATATGAGACGCCCGCCAGCATGGATACGCCACCCAGGAGATCTTCGGGGGGATGAATATTGATATCTGCAAAATAGCCGTTTATTCTGTTTTCCGTCCTGGATTTTTTCTCCACATCCCCGGAAAAGGCCCCCACACCGGCGGTGAACCACTTACCCTCATGGCCTACCTGTGCCGCCGTCTGCTGGATCTCAAAGATTTCAAGGGTGAGGGGATCAGAGACAAACCAGGAGTTCAACTCACCGAAATGGGGATAATACTTGCCTCCAAGAAAGTAGAGGCCGTAAGTTTCCTCAATGCCCCCGAGCATGATGATGCCTTCATCTATACTGATATTGTTGTTGTTTTCATCTTCTTCGTAGAGAAAGAGTACATGGCCCGTAACGTACTTATTGATCCGGGCGTCTACACCCAGCTCTACGGTTGCCAGTATCAAATCATGGCTGTTGCGGGTAATGGGTTTAAATCCCTGTCCCGGGTCTTTAAGGTCGTGGTGCTCATTTGAGAACTCTGCCTCAATCAGACCGGAGAATGATATCCTGTCCGTCCAGGGGAATCCCTCCTCCTCGGCCTTTTCCTTTGTCTCCATGGGCACCCGTTCTTTGGGGTGGAGCACAACCTGATGGATTTTTTCGTCTTTCTGTGCCCTGAATGCTTCCATTTTTTTGTCCTTCTTCTCCAGCGCCTGTTCCAGCTGATTAATGCGTGCTTTCAGGGCCTTGATCTCCTGCATGAGCTCATCATTGGACATGTCTTCGGCAAAGGCCGGCAGCGATAACAGTAATCCGCTCACAATGGTAGACAACATCACCCGAATCAGCTTCTTCATGAATTCATTTCCTCCTTTTGAAACACTCCGTATCGTTAAGGGCGTTCACTGACCTCTTGGATTCAGTGCCAAACGATTCTTTGAGTGCGCCACAATCTATGGGTTTCACACACCGCGCTCCGCACCCATGGCAGGGGCAAGGGTTCTTTCTGTTTTTGAAGGCCCTGGAAAAATACCGGTAGAGATACCCCACCGCCAGGGCTGCAATAATGATCACAAGGATGGTTTCCATAAAATCACCCAAGCTTTTCAAGAAATCAGGGGCGGCCACAGGGGCACACCCCCGGCCCTTTATTGCATATCCTTGGCCTGGACCCAGATCACCGCGTCCTGGGAGAGTTCCTTGCCATTGTACGCCTTGTCAGGCCCCACGCCCAGGGCACAAAAACCCCACCAGCCGGCCCTGGGGATGCCGAAGACGAATTCACCGTTTACATTGGCCTTGACGGTCATAGTGACAAAGGCGTCTTGTGGGGCGTCGACCCGGGCTTCTCCGCCAAAGGCGTTCTTGTCCATGAGGGGCGGATGGTTCATGTATTCCACCTCGATCTCCGCATAAGGCACGGCTTTTCCGTTGCCCTTGACGATTCCCCTGAACACGTTGCCGGTCCACAGGGCATAGGGTTTGTCCAATGGAACGATCTCTGCCGGAAGGCCGATCTCAGCACCCCAGTCCGTGGGGAAGCCCGCGGTATTGACCACCATCTTGGTGATCTGCTGGATATAGCAACCCTCCTTCTTTTCGAGATAGGGGGAGGGCACCACGCAGAAGACATTGTCGCCCATGCCCCGCAGCTTATAGGTGGTCTCATAGGCCTTTCCACTGTTGGATAGGCTTTTCCAGGTGATCGGCTTTAGCGTGGCAAGCAGGTCCTTTTTCTTCCCCTTTCGGACCACGAAGAACTGTTCAGGGTTTCCCATGTCCATGGTATGCCCGGCCTCGAAGGGATGGGTAAAGACCAGTTTCAGATCAATGGGTCCTGCCTTCTGAAGCGCCGATTCCGGCGTGTAAATCATCTGAAAGTGGGCCAGGGCAGGCGTCGCCGTGGCCAGCATGAATGCTGTCATAATCATCATCATCTTTTTCATAGGTATTCCTCCTCCTTATTTATCCATTTTTTTTGTCTGTGCGGCTCTGCGCGAGAAACGGTTTTCTATTCGGCAATATTCTTGCTGTCAATCTCCACCACATGCCCCGGTCCAGCGTCAAACTCGACCGTATAAGGACCGGAGGGCTTATCAAAGGTGAACTCGCTGAACTCGTCCATTTTGCCTTTGATCAACACATTGCCTTTCTTGTCTTTCACCCGTATCTCCACACCGGCCGCGGATGATCCGTCGGAAAACCCGCCCTCGCAGACCACGGTGCCGTCTCCGCCGTCATAGCAGGAGCAAAGCGGTGTATGCGCCAACACGAGGGAGGGGAGAAGCATCCCCAGCGCGGATATGACGATGAGGGTGATGATTCGTCTAGACATGACCATTACCTCCTTTCTTTATTGTGTTTGCACTTCTGATGTCGTTTTTGAAAAACCCCATAAATAAGGTTGCGGCCAGGGCCAGGCCGTAGAATCCCGCCATGGCCTGGAGTCCGGACAGACCCAGGGCGCTTCCGCCGGAAAAGACCAAAATGGCCACCACGACCCCCAGGACCATGGGGTGGATCATGGAAAAAAGCATCCACTTGACTGATCCGGTCTGGACCTTTACCGCGATGACGGTGGCCAGGCAGGGGGGATAGAGCACCATGAACAGCATCAGGGCTAGGGCATGAAGGGGGGTGAAATCCGCCTCGCCTTTGGCCATTCGCTGCTCCAGGGTTTCCCCGCTGACATCCGATTCATACAAGGCGCCCAGGGTGGCCACGCTGCTTTCTTTGGCAGCAAAGGCACTTAAAAGCGCGACATTGACCCGCCAGTTGAATCCGGCCCACTGGGTGAGCGGCTCCAGACCCTTTCCCATCCGGCCGAGGAAGCTCTGGTTGATGCGCTCGTTTTTCATGTCCATGAGCAGTTGTTGCCGCGTCCGAACCAGCCCTCTGGCGGCCCGGTACACGGTTTTCCCATTGGCCCCCTGCCTTCTCACGATGGAGAAGAATTCCGGATTTTTCCGCTTGTACGTTTTATTAAGGGCCTGGGCCTTTGCCCCGCCCCCCGCTTGGAGCCGGGCGTCTTTATAGGCGTTCCAGTAATTGATAAAGTCCATGATATTGTCTGCGGTGATCACTCCTGCATAAGCGGTGTTTTGGATGCGCTTTAAAAATGCGGAAACGGCCGTTGCCTTCTTGGTTTCAAAAAATGCCATCCTCTCCTTGCTCAGCCCCGGGAACTGCATGAGGACGAATATGATGACGGCAACGGCCGCCACAATGGTGGTGATTTTTCGTAAAAACAGCCATACCCGTTGCACGGCCCGGCCGAGGACCGCCCTGAGTGAGGGAATATGATAGGACGGCATTTCCATGATAAAAGGGGCGGTCTCCTTTTTTTTGAGCACTGTCAGGGTCAGCAATTTGGCCACAGGCAGCACCATGAGGAGGCTGATGGTGGAGATAAAAAACATGGCCCAGGCCTTATAGGCGGCAAAGTAGATATTGATGAGCAGGACATAAAGGGGGACCTTGGCCAGGCAGTTGAGTATGGGGATGATCAGGATGGTGGCCAGCCTCGATCTTTCGTCCGGTATGCCCTTGCAGGACATCACGCCGGGGACGGCGCACCCGCCCACGTAAATGCCGCCCAGGACCATGGGCAGGGTGGACTGGCCGTGGAGCCCGAATCGACTGAAAAACCGGTCCACCATAAAGGCCATCCTGGGCATGTACCCGCTGTCTTCCAGGATGGCGATGAGACCGAAGAGGATGAAGAAGATGGGCACATAGTTGAGCAGGGCATTGATGCTGTCCACAAACCACAGGGAGAAAGAGCGGATCAGGGGAATGTCCAGAAAGCCCGGGGCCGGCATAAGGGATTCGGTAAGGCTCCTGATCTTGGCCAGGACGGGCCAGGTATAATTGGTGACGTTGTATCCCTGGACAATGGAGAGGTAATAGAGGAGCCAGATCACCGCCACCAGGATGGTGGGGCCCAGGAATCTGTGGCACACAAAGCGATCGACCCTGTCGGATAAGGGATACTTGAGGCCTGCCCTGGGTTTGATACAGGACCGGCTGATTTCACCGGCCGCCTGGTAGCGGCGGTGGGCGATGTGCATTTCCGGGGCCTTCTGGTGGCGGGTCTCAAAATCGGCCCTCAATTGCTCCACGAGTTTCATGAAGGGGTCGGGGTCAGGATGACTCTCCCGGATCAGGCGCTTGACCTCACGATCCCCCTCCATGAGCTTGATGGCCAGCCAGCGCAAGGGGTAGCACTCTGCGAGGGCCGTCTCCGAGGCAAGCCTTGCTTCAATGGTGCGAAAGGGGGGCTCCATTTCCACATAGTCGATGCGGGCGGGTCTGAGCGGTTCCTTCCCCTCTGCAACCGTGGCAATGGCATCCAGCAATTCCTTTTTCCCGCGCCCCTTTTTCATGGTGGTGGGTACTGCCGGGACTCCCAGCCTTTCTGAAAGCCTGTGGGCATCAATTTCGACCCCGCGCTTTTCTGCCACATCCATCATGTTGAGATCCAGGACCAGGAGGATTCCCATTTCAATCAGCTGGAAGGTGAGGTAGAGGCTTCGCTTCAGGTTGGAGGCATCCAGGACATTGACCGCCAGCGAAGGCGTTTCATGGAGGATAAAGTCCCGGGAAACCCGCTCTTCCGGGGAATAGGATGTCAGACTGTATGTGCCGGGAAGGTCCACCACCTCCACCCTGGTGCCGTCATGCCTGTACCAGCCGGTCATTTTATCCACCGTGACCCCGGGATAATTGGCCACGTGCTGGGTGGCGCCGGTGAGGGTGTTAAAGACCGTGGATTTGCCGCTGTTCGGCTGGCCGGCCAGGGCGATAAGGCGTTTCTGTGCCCTCATGGCAGTTGCACCTCCACGAACCTGGCCTCCTCGTGGCGGAGGCTGACAAAATAGCCGTCCACTTCCACCTCCATGGGATCTTCCAGGGGGGCATTTCGAAGCACCTTCAATTTCAGCCCCGGATAGACACCCATATCCAGGAGCCTCTGGCCCAGTTTTTCCCGGACGGTCAATTTTTTGATCAGGCATTCAGTGCCCGGCTTTATCTGGTCAAGGGTCATGACCTTTTCTCCTTTCCCTGTAAAAAAACAAAAGGCGTAACCAAGCCTCCTTGAATGCCCTGGATTACGCCTTCACTTCCTCCGCGCCCGCAAAGGGCCGAAGGCCGTAAGACCTGTCTTACTCACCCTGTGGGGCTAATCCACGTCGATGAGCACCTGGGTGAGCTTCTTACGCAATGCTTCCAGTCTTTTTGACTTAAAGGCCTTTCGACTCTCCTCCAGGATCTCAATGGCCTCTTTGATGGCCTTTTTCAGCCTCAGTTCCCGAGATTCCCTGGGGCAGAAGTCTAAAAGGGGCCCTGGGCGGCCTTCGTCTCTCTTTGCTTCCAAGAGAGAGGCGACCAGGGAGCAATGCCTGACCAGGCCTTGCTGCAGTTCTTGGACACTGGTGTTGACGGCATGGATGAGATGGTCTTTATGGGGCTTCATAAACTTAGTGATCCCTTTTATTGTTAGCGCAGCCTAACTTATCGCGCAAAAAAAAGGCCGTCTGTTGAGGCTCTTAAGACGGCGAAAGGTCGATGCCGTACTTCCGTCACTCAGGGTTTGGGTCGTTTTCCATGGAATCCACCCTTTGTTTGAACTCAGAGGAAAACATTTCCGTGAGTTCCTTGCATTTTTCAGGTCTTTGCCCATGCTTTCGGTATTCCTCAAACCGGTGAAGCCAGCTTTCACCGGCCCGTGGGCAGGCCTGGATAAAGCCCATAAAGTCGGTGAGGCTGTCCAGGGTGGTGGCGCTGAGGGTATGTTCCATCTTGCAGGCCTCTCCATCGGCCGTTTTAAGATCTATCTTCAGGATGTCCGTCAAAAATTTGCGCAGGATCTCGTGTCTCCGCTGCATTTCCCGGCCCACATCGGCCCCTTCATGGGTCAATTCCACGTACTCGTATTTTTCGTAGCGGACCAGACCCCTGTCGCTCAGTGTCCTCAGCATGCTCGTGACAGTGGGCATTTTTACGTCCAGCTTCTTGGCAATGTCCTTGACCCGGACATTCCTTTTATCCCTGTCCAGTTCAAATATGGCCTCGAGATAGTCCTCCATGGTGGAGGTAATGGGCTTGGATGTGGTATCTGGGGACAACATGTCAATTAGAACCTCAAAAATAAATTAGGGTATTCTAATAGCAGGCACCCTTTATCTTGTCAAGCGTTTTTTGAAAGGGGCCCGGAAAACGCCCTAACGCACGGTAATGGCCTTTTCCGGGCACGTCTCCTGACAACAAAAGCAGGGGAAAGAGCTCAAAGGCCTTGTCCACGGCCTCGCGTAAATCGCCGTAGTCCGCCGGATGAATCATGACATGGGGCATCACTTACACCTTTTGCATTCCCCCACTTAAAACCGGGGAGTTATGGTTTAGGTTTAACCTTGTTTAGGGATCTGTTTGCGCATGTAATCGTCCAGGGCCGCCATGAGGGTGTCTTCCGCAAGCTTGGCACAGTGGAGGTAGTCTTGTGGCAGGCTTCCCACTGAGTGCTGAATGCGGTCTGCATCGATGTGAAGAAGCTCATCGGGATTTCTGCCTTTTGCCATGTCGGCGGCGGCATGGAGACAGTTGAAGCTGTAAGCGCACCCGTTGGTCCAGGTGGAAGTCTTTTCAACACGGTTGTCCCGGAACTTCAGGCATATTTCCATGGTGTCTCCACAGGAACCCGTAACGCACGCCTTACCGTCGGGATCCTTTACATCCGGGTTCAACCAGAAATAGATCCCTATCCATACGCCCACCAGGACAAAAAGGACGCCGGCACCGGCAAGAACCCATAAAAAGAATTCCATCCCATTTCCTCGGGAAATGGGTCGAAAAGACGTCGCCCATTTCTTCGTATGGACTGTGAGAGCATCCCCTTCGGGGAAAGATCCCTGTAAGGAGCCACTACTTCGAGCCTGAATCCAGGATAGGAGAATTCCCGGGAAACCGCAAGGCCTATAAACCAAGCCCTCCTGGGCCCCCAAACCGGGCTCTAAGGCCCTGATTCCTATTGGGGCTGGGGGTCGAAGATATCCGAGAGGGGCATGGAGAAGGCCACCTCGGGCCTGTATTTCATAAAGGTGGGGATGGGGTATCGAATTCCTCTCTGATGGCTTTTCTCCAACCCTTCGATCACCACGGGAAATTTCGGTGCAGGAAGGGCCATGACCATCTCATGATCCTGGCAGGCGGCCCAGACCCTGTCCCCGTTCCCCGGGACCACCACCTTAAAGGTATTATCCAAATAAGCGGCCACCACCCCTTCAGTACAGGAAGAGGCCCTTCCAGAAAAGCTGCCCCCGATAGGGTGCCCCGTATGGTAGGTGATGCCGTGGATCAATCGCATGAGCTGGGCCGGATTGACATAGATGAGAACCACGTCCGGTTCGAGTTTCACCCGTGCCAGGGGGGCGTACACAACGGCCCGGTCCGGGTTGGGGTCCAGACAACGGAATTCATTGACAATGGTCCGCGCCGCCTCTTCATCCTTGGCATAGGCGAGGCGAACAAAGGAATCCGCCGCCGCAGCCTCGTGGGTTACTTTTTTCCAGCCATGGGTATGGGCGGCTATGGCACATCCCACGTCTCGGGGCCCGAAGCCCACGGTCCATCCATAGCGCCTGGCCATTGAGGCGCCCTGGCACGGTGCCATGGGCACCTGAAATTTGTCCAAGGGCCTCTTGGCGGATGGGGGGATCCCGGACTCGTCATCCAAGAAGGTGACGGCCACGGGAAAGGTCTGGGGATTAATAAAAAAGGCCAGCTTTTCTGCGTATTGAGACCACTCTTGCATAAGAAAACCTCCTGGCTAGTGTTTTTCCATAGAACCCAAAAAACTATCATACAGGGCAGGGTATTTTGATCAAGGGTTTTTCGATATCCTTTCAGAGGTTTGGCGGTCACGGTGAAACACTCCCGGGAGATTATGGTTAGTCGCCACTTGTTTTCTACCCCATCGCGGGATCGCCCGTAAAGGGGCCTCTATACTTTTGTTTTGACACCAACCTGTCCAGGGATGTAGATTTGGCTCCTCACAAAAACCATCTTTACCCCGGGGGCCGTATTCAGGCCTGACCCGGTTCCGGGGGAATAACAGGAGAGGATATCATGAAGGTACTTGCCTTGAATTCAAGCCCTCGGGGCGAGGGGCAGAGCAAAACCCGGATCATGCTGAGCCATCTGGTGAGGGGTATGGCCCAGGCCGGGGCGGATGTTGAAGTGGTCCATCTCCGTGAGAAGAAGATCAAAAACTGTATCGGGTGTTTTACCTGCTGGACCAAGACACCGGGTGTGTGCGTTCATCAGGACGACATGACCAAGGAGCTCTACCCCAAGTGGCTGAAAGCGGATCTCGTCGTGTATGCCACTCCCCTGTATCACTTTACGGTGAATGCCAGCATGAAGGCCTTTATCGAGCGCACCCTCCCGGTGATTCAACCCTTTCTGGAGGAAAAAGGCGGGAGGACCTATCATCCCTTGCGCCATCCATTCCCAAAGGCCGTGTTTGTCTCTGTGGCCGGATTTCCGGAACAGGCCGTCTTCGACCAAATGAGCACCTGGGTCCGCTTCATATACGGCTCGGGCGGGATGCTCGTAGCCGAGATCTATCGGCCCGCGGCAGAGAGCATGATCCTTCCCGCATTTCGGGACCAGGCCCGGGATATCTATGCCGCCACCGAGCAGGCCGGCCGGGAGATCGTGGAATCCATGAACGTTTCTCCGGAAACCATGGCCCGGGTCACCCGGGACCTGACCGGGGGCAAGAGACAAGACATGTTCACAATGGCCAACCTCTTCTGGAAGACCTGCATTGAAGAGGGGGTGACCCCCAAAGAATTTGAGGAAAGGGGACTCAAGCCGCGGCCCGATTCCCTGGAGACCTTTATGACGACCTTGCCCATGGGATTCAACCCGGATGGGGCCGGGGATACAAGGGCCACCATCCAGTTCAGGTTTAGCGGAGAGGTCCAAGGGACATGCCACTTTGTGATCCAAGAGGGCCGCATTGAGCCCCATGAAGGGGATGCCCGGGCCCCTGACCTGGTTATCGATGCCCCCTTTGAGGTGTGGATGGACATCATGACAGGCAAGGCCGACGGCCAGCAGATGTTCATGGAAGAGAAGTACAAGGTGGAGGGGGATCTCTCTTTGCTCTTGCGTATGAAGGACCTTTTCGCAAGGTAACCCCCTCGCAGGGAATTACCCAAGGGAAGGCGCCTGGGCGGCGTATTGCCTGTGGGCCTGGAAATAGGCGCTCACCTCGGGGGGTAACGCGGTAAACCGGATCACATGGGTATCCTGATCCTTTGGGGGGGTCTTTAGGACCTTTCCGTAAAAGCTCTGGTTGAGCAAGTCTTCTTCCACCCCTCTCAGATTCATCTTGAGATTCGTCATTACTTCAAGGGGCGCATCCAGGATGATTTCCGCACCCTTCTTGGAAAGCCGGACCATGACACCTTCTTGTCTTTGGTTCCCAATGGTTTTGCCTTTAAGCACCTGGTAGCGGACCGGGATCCGCTGCGCCAGGGAAACCATGTGGGGATCCCTTTCCTCTAAAGCGAGGTTATCGTCTCCGGCAATGCCACCCACCTGAAGGATCTTTAAAGGTGTTTTTGCGCCTTTTGGAAATACCTCCCGTTCCCCGTCAATGCGCAGGATAGGTCCGGTCGCTTGGTGCACGGATTCTGAGACAAGCACCTGGCCTCCCACGGTATATGATTCAATACGGCTGGCCAGGTTCACCCCGCTTCCCACCACACCGAATTTGGTGCGCTCCTCGGACCCGATGTTTCCCACTACCACTTCCGCGGTATTGAGGCCGATTCCCATTTCCAGGTCGGGCAGGCCTTGACGGCGGTTTTCTTGGTTGACTTTTTCCATGGCGTTCTGCATTTCAATGGCGCAGGCCACAGCGGCCCGGGCGTGATCCGGCGTTTCCCGGGGGGCCCCAAAGGTCACCAGCAGGGCATCACCGTAGATATCGTTGATGGTGCCGTGATATTTTTTGCAGATCTTCATCATCACGTCAAAATAGCGGTTGAGCAGGGCCATGACCTGCTGCGGGTCCAGGCGCTCGGACAAGGCGGTGAATCCCCGCAGATCGCTCATCATGATGGTGACCTGGCGTTTTTCTCCTCCCAGTCTGACCGCGTCGGGCTCATGGATGAGGGTATTCATCACCTCCGGGGAGAGGTAGCGGCCGAACATGTGTTTCAGAAAATCGGAGAGCTCTTTGACCTGGGCCTCCCGCCGGCGCCAGCGATCAATGACGTACCCGCACAAAAGGAGCACCCACACAACCAGCATGGCGCCCGACCCCAGGGCAAAGATGAGCCAGAAGGGATCAAGCCTGCCCTGTGAAAAGGGAGGGGCCACAAGGGCCACGGCATAGGGAAAGAGTCCCAGTTGCTCTCCGACAATATTGTACCCGATGACAACGACCCAGGAGGCAAAGGCGAGGAAGGCAAAGGTGTAGTCAAAGAGGAGGAGCCCCAAAAACACCTGGACGAAAAGGATGAGGAGGGTGCCCGGATTGGTGGAATGCCCCACGGAGCAAACAAACCATGCACTATGGGCGGAGATGGCAACAGCCATTCCGTATGGCAGGGCACGGTTCATGGGATAACGCTTGCGGATGGCCAGGCCCGCCAAGACCAGGAAGACCAGGAGCAGGACATATTTCCCGTGAATGGGAAAACCCAGGCCGAGGGCCCACAGGTCAAAGTACGCCGGTAAGACCCCTGGGAGCCGGGGCAGCAAAAAGACAATAAGGGCCATGGGGAGGTTAAAGAAGAGCTCAAAACCGAGTATCAGAAGGGTCTTGTCAATGTAACTCCACTCCAGGGGATTGCCGATGCGGTCAAAGAGGCGCCTGGAATGACTCTTTTTTAGCGGAACGGCCTCGGCCATGGTCTCATCCAGACTGGCGGTTTCGTCTGAACACGCAGCAGGTAAAGGGGAGCGGCCATGAATGAGTAGGAGGCGGTGCGGGGAAATAAAGGATAATGGATTATAATGGAAGGGCGGGGAGGGTGTCAATCACGGGTCCGAGAGGGCTGTGGGGAAGGTGTGGTCTGGATCTTGAGCGGTGTTGACACAGCGGGCCGAATAGTCTAACTTTTTCTATAAAAGGCGATTTTTCCCCATCCCTTCCCTTTATGAAGGAGTCGGCCATGGTGCAATTATCGCTGCGCCTAACATTCTTACCCTTTATGGTTCTCCTCTCTTTCTTCTTCTTATTTTCTTCTGGTGTTTTTGCCTCATCCTTTTCGGTGTTTCCTCCTGTGACTCAGGAAGAGAGCCCCGGGCAGGGATCGCCGGGAGGTTCCCTCAAAGGCACCGGCCTTGAAGGGGGGATCCACTTCGGGATCCGGGTGCCTGTGGCAGGGAACCCCAAAGGGGTTGTGCTGGCGGACTTTAACGGCGACGGTCATCTGGATATGGCCACCTCTTGCATGGCCTCCCATTGCGTGTCCGTGGCCCTAGGCCGGGGCGACGGCTCCTTTGGTGGATCTGTGAATTTTTCGGTGGGCAAGGGCCCGGGACCCATCGGTACAGGCGATTTCACCAACGACGGGCATGTGGATATCGTGACGGCCAATCGGTATACAGGTACCGTAACGGTATTGCCTGGGGATGGAAACGGGGCCTTCGGGGACCCCGTCCATTCCCTGGCAGGTCCTTTTCCCGAGGCCCTTGAGGTAATGGATTTTGACGCCGATGGGACCCTGGACCTGGCCGTTTGTCACGAGCTGGCCATGGATATTATGTTCGGGGCGGGGGATGGGACCTTCAAATCCAGGGATAGGTGGACCCTGGAAGGTGACATCCAATACGTGGATTCCGGGGACCTGGACAAGGATGGGTTTCCAGATGTGATACACGTGAACAGGGTCATGGATGTGGGCTTGAGCTATGTGACCGTGCTGTTGAACGACGGTGAGGGAAGCTTTTGGGCCGCTTATGGGTATGAATTTGTCCAGGTGCCTGGAGGGATAAGGATCGGGGATCTTAACGGCGATACGAACCTGGACTTTGTCGTCACCCTCTGGGGCACGGGTCGTGTAGCCCTTCATCTGGGTCTGGGCAACGGTCTGTTTCAGATCCCGGTGTATGACCGGGCCGGAACATGGATGGGCCCCGGGCCGGTGGCCATTGGTGACCTGACCGGTGATGCCGTCCCTGATCTGGCCGTGGTCCATCAGAGGGAGGGTCTCCTGATCCTGGCCGGCAAGGGGGATGGCCGCTTTGAAGAGCCCCTCCACCACCTCAGGGTCGTAGCCAGTGATGTGTCTGTGGGGGACCTGGATCAGGACGGGACCATGGACCCGGTGGTGTCCCATGGGGGGACCCGTGATCCGGCCCTGACGGCTGCGGTCCTTCGGCCCCTTGCGCCACGGCCGGGCACCCAGGGCGTGGTTCCCACGTTTTCATGGACAGGCCGGTACCAGAACCATCTTTTTTGTATGCTCTTCCCCTACGAGATCGAATGGCTTATCTTCAAGTTCAAAGTCTTCATCCCGGTTGCCCTGTGGCAGGAAGCGCCTTCCTTTGAGATGCCTGAGACGTGGTGGGACCTTATGGCGGATGAGGAACCCTGCTACTGGTTGGTGGTGGGGGCCGACGCCTCAAAGGCCTTCAAGGAGATCAGCGTCATCTGGAGGGTCACCAAGGATTAACACCCTTTCCCCTCAAAGATGCCCCACGGTAAGCCATCATTATGGTTCGGACCCGGTCGGGTATCGGAGGCCGGAGCGCGACGGCAGTGAGGCAAACCGTTTCAGGATCCGGCTTTTCTTTGACTTATACAAAGATATTTGGTATACCAAATACATTAAAAACAAATGAGGGACCCATGCCGGGAAATGATCGGCTCATCTATCTGATATTCACCGCCCAGCAGCATCTCCGGACCTATTTGAAGAACACCCTGGCCGGAGAAGGGGTGCGGATCACCCCCGCCCAGGCGGGTATCCTTTTTTTGCTGGACCAGGAGCAGGGCCAGAACATGACAGCCTTGAGCCGGGTCCTCGCCATTGATAATTCAACCATGACCGGGCTGGTGAACCGTCTGGAAAAGAGGGGCTTTGTCAGGCGGGTTTCGGGGCCCTCGGATAGACGCATATCCCGCATTTTCATCACCCCTGAAGGTGCCGCCGAAGTGGACAGGGCCAAGGCCGTGATAAACAGGGTCAACCAGGAGATTACCGCCGGTTTTTCACAAGAGGAGGCCCGGGTTTTCAAAAGGGTGTTGCAAAGCTTTTTCGGGAAATTCAGGAACATGAAGCCTGGGGGGCTTTATGGCCACCGCACTCACTGAGGGGCTTCGGGAACTGAGGGACAAGGCGGCCCGCTTCGCCCAAAGAGAGGTGGCCCCCCGAAAGGACCTTGACGCCTTGCAGGTGGTTCCCATGGAGATTTGGCACAAGATGGGCGAACAAGGGCTCCTGGGGGTCGGTCTCCCCGTATCCTACCACGGGGGCGGTCAGGGTTACCCGGGGGTGGCCGTGGCCGGGGAGGCCCTTGTGGCGTGGGGGCATAATCTGGGCCTGGGGCTGTCCTGGCTCATCCATCAGGTGGTGGCCCGGTTTCTTGTCTTGGGCTTTGGGAATCCGGGACAAAGAGAGGCGTTTCTTCCCGGGATGGCACGGGGTGAGCTCACCGGGTCCATTGCCGTCTCAGAGCCCGGCACAGGGGCCCATCCCAAATTTATGAAGACCCGGGCCCTTGCCCGGGACGGGGGATATGTGCTGAACGGGGAAAAGGCCTATCTCACCAACGGCCCCATGGCGGATCTCTTCGTGGTGGTGGCCGTTACCCGTGAAGGGGGGGACCGGCGGGGGTTTAGCGCCTTCCTGGTCCCCAGGGACGCCCCCGGACTGGAGGTGACCGGTCCCATGGAGCTGGGTTTTCTCAGACCTTCGCCTCACGGCGGCCTCAGGCTGAGGGATTGTTATGTGCCCGCATCCGCGGTCCTGGGGGAGCAACATGCCGCCTACGAGGAAATGGTGAAACCCTTTAGAGGGGTGGAAGATGCCCTGATGATGGGGCCCATTGCGGGGGCCCTGTCGAGGCGGCTCGCCCTCTTCCTGACCCTGGTCCGTGAAGGGGAAAGCCGGTTGGAGGACCCTGCCGCCGAGGACCTGGGATTGTATCAGGGCCTTATTCACTGTCTCAGGGTCCTGGCCTATGAGGGTGCGGCCATGCTGGAGGATACAGGCCGGCACCCGGAGTTCTTGTCTCTCCTCACGGCCTCCCGCTTCCTGTACAAAAGGGGAGGCTCTGTGTGGGAGCGGCTCATGCAATCCGGGGCGGTGGAGGAATGTGTTGAACTGGACCGCCTCAGTCGGGACATAGATCGCCTGACCGGGATCGGTGAAAATGTGGCCCGCTATAAACGGATAAAGATTGGAAGGGAGCTTCTGGCCAGGGGCAAATACCATGATAAGATATCACAACCATAAGTTCAGGACCATTCAAGGGATTCAGCAGGGTTTTGAGGGGTGCGGTTACGTGTGCAGTCACCAGATCGCCACCACCTTGTACCTGGCCTCCCACCTGGAAAAGCCTATTCTCGTGGAAGGGCCCGCAGGGGTGGGCAAGACCGAACTCGGCAAGACCGCATCCCTTTACCTCGGTGTCCCCCTTATCCGGCTCCAATGTTATGAGGGACTGGACGAGTCAAAGGCGCTCTATGAGTGGAAGTACGGCAAGCAGTTGCTCTATACCCAGATCCTGAAAGACAAGCTCAATGAGGTCTTAAAGGGGGCTGAGGGATTGGCGTCATCCATGACCAGACTCCATCAATACGATGATATCTTCTTCTCTCCCCATTTCCTGGAGCCGAGGCCGTTGCTAAAGGCCCTTCAGCAGGAGGGCGGGGCCGTCCTCCTCTTGGATGAGGTGGACAAATCCGATCAGGAATTCGAGGCCTTTTTGCTGGAGATCCTCTCTGATTATCAGGTCTCCGTGCCGGAGATCGGGACCATCAGTGCCACATCAAAGCCCTTTGTATTTCTGACCAGCAATAACACCAGGGAGATGAGTGAGGCCCTCAAGCGGCGCTGCCTCCACCTGTTTATCCCTTTCCCGGACCCCAAGCTGGAACGAAAAATCGTGCGGGTCCGGGTTCCCGGGATTTCGGAGAAACTGGAGGCCCAACTGGTGGCCTTTATCCAGGAGGTCAGGCAGCTTGATCTCAAAAAGGCTCCCTCTGTGAGTGAAACCGTTGACTGGGCCAAGACGCTTATGCTCCTTCATGCCTCCGCCCTGAATCCGGATCTTATCCGGGATACCCTGAATACCTTCCTCAAGTTCGAAGAGGATATCGATATCGTCCAGGAACGTCTCTACACCATGGCCGAAAAGGCGGTCAGGGAGTTTTAATCAGAAGCCATGGAAGAAGTCCTTCACAACCTGATGAGGGCCCTTCGCGGCTCCGGGGTGCGGATCTCTGTATCCGAGACCATGGACGCCCTGGAGGCGGTCAAACTTGTGGGCTACGGAAAGAGGCAGGTCCTTAGGGAGGCCCTGGGGGCCACCCTGGCCAAGTCCCAATACGAAAAAAAGCTCTTTGAGACCTGTTTTAATCGCTATTTTTCCCGGGACAGTCTCTCAGACGAAGAGGAGGCCCCTTCTCCTCCTCCTGAGGTGGAATACGACTCCGAGGATGCGGACCTCAGCCAGATGCTCCTTTCGGGCGATAATGCCGGCCTTTCCATGGCCATGAGGGCCGCCGCCCGGCAGGTGGAGATCACCGGGATCTGGTTCTTTACCCAGAAGAGCCTCTATGTACACCGCATACTTGAGGCCATGGGTCTGGAAGGCCTGGAAGGGGACATCAAGAGGCTTTCCCAGGGGATGACGGCCCATTCCCAGGAAAAGGCCGGGGTCTTGCGGGAGGCAAGGGACCGTCTTGCGGAACACGTGAGGGATTTTGTGGAGCAGCAGTACACCCTTTTCGCAGGAGCCGCCACCGAAGAGATGATGGAGAAATACCTGCGAAATATGAGGCTTTCCAACCTGGAAGAGCGCGATTTCCACCGCATGCGCCTTATTATCCAGAAGATGGTCAAACGCCTGAACGACATCTATTCGAGGAGAAAGAAGCGGTCCCGGAGGGGCCTCCTGGATGTCAAGAGGACCATTCGTCAAAACCTTACCTACGACGGCCTTCTCTTTGAACCCCAATGGAAGTGCAAGAAGGTGGATCGACCCGACATCATGGTGCTTTGTGATGTGAGCCGGTCCGTGCAGGCCGTGGCCCGCTTTATGCTTCTCTTCCTTTACAGCCTGAACGAGGCCGTGGCCAGGATCAGCTCCTTTATCTTTTGTTCCAACCTGGTTGAGGTGTCCCACGTATTTGATGGGTACGAGGTGGAGGAGGTCCTGGTGAGGCTCCAGCGGGGCATCGGGCTGGGTGTTCAACTGGGGCGGACCGATTACGGCCAGGCCTTTCAGGATTTCAAGGAGCAGGGGCTCGACAGGGTGGGAAACAAGACCACGGTGATTATCCTGGGCGATGCCCGCAATAACTATGGAGATCCCGAGACAGGCATCTTGAGGCTCATCTACGAGAGGAGCAGGCGCCTCATCTGGCTGAATCCGGAGCCCTCTTCTTTCTGGGGGACCGGGGATTCGGAGATGGCCGCATACAGGGCACACTGCTCCCTGGCGCGGGAATGCAGCACGGTGAACCACCTGGAAAGGGTGGTGGATTTCCTTTTGAAAACCGGGGGCTATTGACAAAAAAAATGGTATTCTTTCCCTTGGGCCTGACAAACTGAAGCCTGGTTCAAGAATCTGAAATGTTACGAGAGAATCAGTTATGTGCTCTAACGAGTGGAGGCGGCCGGAGCAATGAGTACAAAGACCATCAAAGACATGGTCGACCAGGTTCCGGACCTGGTGATCTGTGGACGGTCCCTGGCGGACTTTTTGGCGGATATAGAAGCCTTTCACGGTTTTCTGGCCCCCGGGGTGGTGCTGGGGGGCCTTATGGTGGACCAGGCCCAGGAAAAGGTGGGACCAGGTGTGGAAGCGGATGCGGTGGTGGAGACCTGCCGCTGTCTGCCGGATGCGGTGCAGATCTTCACGCCCTGCACCGCGGGAAACGGATGGCTGAAGATCCTGGACTGGCAGAAATTCGCCCTCACCCTTTACGACAAGGGGACCCTCCTGGGGTACCGGGTGTGGCTGGATCTTGAAAAGGCCCGGAGAGCCCCCCATATCTACAACTGGTACATGGGTCTGGTCCCCAAAAAGGATCTCCCCCTTGAGGTCCTCCTGGACACCATCATCAAGGCCCGGAGGTCCGTGTTTTCCTGTGTGCCGGTACGGGTAACCCGGTTATACGGGAAGCGGGAAAAAGGAGAGATCAAGGTGTGCCCCTCCTGTGGTGAGGCCTATCCCGCCCTTCAAGGGGATCAATGTGCGGCGTGCCAGGGCCAAGGCTACTATGAACCCAGGGAATAGGGAAGGGCGCCGTGGATTTTGAGATCGCCCTGGAGGGTCCCCTTATTGCCGTTTCCAGGGTGTACCACGAGATCCAGGCCCTGTCCCCGGAGTTAAAGAGGCTCCCTCCCCGGCAGCCGGGAGAGGAGGAAAGGGGCCGCGTCCGGATCTTGGAGAAGGATGAGAATCGCGTCAACGACAAGCTCCTCTATCTTGCCCAGGTCATTGAGCGGGCAGAGCACGCCTTGGGATTAAAAGAGGGGTTTCACCTGGGGGCTCGCAATCTTGCCTATTCAGAGCCCTCTGCCGGTGAGGGGCTTTTTCACAAACCCTTTCAACCCATCCCCTCCCTGACCATTCAGCCCTGGGATCCCTCTGAAACAGGACCTTTGGGACCCAGGACCATCGTCCTGGATCCCCATCACGCCTTTGGCACGGGAAGACATCCCACCACCCGGCTGTGCCTCCGGTACCTGGATCAACAGGCCGAGGCCACGGGACTTACGGGGCTGGAAGTCCTGGATTTTGGTTGCGGCACCGGGCTTCTGGCGTTGGCAGCGGTCAAACTGGGGGCGCGGAAGGCCTTGGGCGTTGAAATCGACGCCCCCTCCGTGCGTGCGGCCGCACGCAATGTGGCCTTGAACGAGCTCTCGGGCTGCATCGAAATCAGACAGGGTTCCTGGGAAGCGGTAGAGGGGCAATTCGATCTGGTCCTGGCCAATCTGGTGGTCTCCGTGCTCTTGAGGACCGGTGAGCATATTTCAGGGCACTTGAAGGATCAAGGCCGGGCCGTGGTTTCAGGCTTCGGCGAGCACCAGGCCCGGGATATGAGACGCTTTTTCCTGGACCAGGGGCTGGTTGCCTCCCTTGAGCTCACCCTGGACGGCTGGGGGGCCTTTGTGCTGGTTAAGGGGAGCCGGAAGCCTTTTCCGTGAGGAGACGCTTGTAGGCCTCCCTGATCTTGATGAAGCTTTCATGATCCCCCCCTTTGTCAGGATGGGCGTCCATGGCCTTTTTCCGGTAATGCCTGCTCAGGCTTTTCGAATCCATGGCCTTGTATCGGTCGTGGCTTAGCCCGAGCCGCCGGCACGCCTCCTGCTCAGCCATGGCGGGCCTGGGCGCGGGTTGTGGAGGACGATAAAAACGGTGTTTCCATATAAAGTCCTTCACATAATCCCTCTCCACCGACCCCTGATCAAACGCGCTGTCAAAGTAGAGAATGAGGTATCTCACCAGATAGGGGTGGAGTACCTCCGGGTCGTGGTCCTCCACACCCCTGAAAAAGTCCGGCTCCAGGTTGAGCCGGCAAAGGGCCTCCACAAAGTAGTCGTCCACCCGTTCCGGGTCCAGGGCCGCAGGCTGGTGCCGGGCCGGGTGGGAGGCGAAGCGGGACTGGAGGTGGAGGGCCGTGTAAAGAAAGGGGCGGATCTCGTGGGGGTTGAGGACCTGTTCCATGTCCTCCAGCAGGGTCTCTATCTCATCCCGGCTCTTTTCCAGGAGCACGTTTAAGAACTTCCAGGGCCGGGCGTCCAGGTTCCCGATATGAACCCTGCCGCAGCGGATGTAGTGAAGGCGGCGCTTGTCAAAGGAGTGTAGGGCCTGGTGGCGCTTGATCATCTCCTCTTGAGAATATTTGGCCCACCGGCCGCCCGAAGGGCCCCTGGACCGGGTGAAGTTTCTGACGATTCTCCGGATGTGGGGATCCAGGAAAGGGAGGAAGAGCTTTTCCAGCTCATGGGAAGTAAACCCGGCCCCTTGCTCCAGTAAAGATTCCTCCACCTCCTCGTTGATATAGAAGCTGTTTCCTCCGGGATATTCAATATGATCCCCGGGGTGGGGGCCCAGGTCCATGAGTTCCCGGTGTCTCCAGCAGTCTTTGTCCCAGAAGGATTCGCAAAGGGTATAATGAAAACCATGGGTTTGTTTAACGCGTTTTAAGTACAAAAAACCTCACTTTCTTTTTGGGGCGCTTATACGGTTCAGTGGGTAAAAAAACATGTTTTTCTTTTTCCGAAAGACAGGTGTAGAGGTGGTGAGGTCTCTTCTCCGACTCCGAGTCTCCCGGCCTGGTCATATCAAGGCGTTACGAATGTGGGATGCCTACCCCCTCCCTGTTCCCCTCGCTTCGCTCGGGGCCAGGGGGTCCCCCATCCGTAACACCCTGATATGACGAAGCCCTCCCGCCAGTCGCGTCGAAGAGACCTCACCACCTCTCCTTCTTGGTTCTATTCGTGGGGGCCCCAGCCCCTTTTCCCCGGCCCTGGTTTTATCCGCCACGGCTCATATTTCAATCACCCTGCCGGCCCCTCCCTCCAGGTACAGATCGGGATAGAGTTCCTGGATCTTCTGCTTGTACTGGGTACAGTGGGTGGGGCACACCAGGTCCAGGTCCTGGAGCAGGCCGAATTCACTGAACCCATGGAGCCCGCCGATGAGGGCCTTGACCTTGCCCACGGAAGAGGCGGCCCTGAGGATTTCCCCCACCCCGGGATGAGAGCACCCTGCAACCACCACCGCCTCTTCCCCGGTTTGGATGACAAGGGATTGTTCCACGTGCCGGAGTTCGCCGGTGGAAAAGATATGGTCATAGATCATTGTAGGGGTGTCCACGGAAACCACCTCAGTGGCACCGGCGGGGGGCCCACAGGAAAGGGGGACAAATACCCTCACGGGACGGATTCGGAGAAATTCGGAGAGGCCGCCTGTATGATCCCAGTGGGAGTGGGATATGACCACATCCTGGATGCGGTGGGGGTCGATATCCAGTTTTTTCATGTTCTCCAGCAGGATTCCACCGTTGGCCCCTGTATCAAAAAGGATGGTCTTGTCGTAGGCCTCCACCAGACAGGAGAACCCCCAGTCCGCCTCAAGGTCTTCCCGCCACGCCGTATTGTCATAGATAATGGTTAGTTTCATAGGTTTACCTCCTTTTGGCGTTCCCCCCTCCTCCCCCATTTTAACCCTTGATTCCCTTGCACGCTCTAGCATATATTTAATATTCCAAAAGAAAAGGATTATCAACCCCGTTGCACCTCTCCGGGAGGGTCAAAATGAGAAAGGCCTCGGAATAACCTACCAGATGCTGGATAAAAAAGAGGAGGCGGCCGGGGAATTCCAACGGGTCCTGGAACTGCCTATCGGGGATTCGGACGACAGGGCGCACAAGAAGGCGGCCCGGGAGTACCGGGAAGAACTGAAATGAGGGGTAAGGCGGGGAGTCATGAAATGTGGCACTTGATCCTGTTCGCGTTGTGTCTGGTTGTTTTGACCGTGGTGGTCTCTAAAATCACCAGGAAGAAGCCCCCTGACGCCACCTATGTCTGTGACGTGTGCGGCCGAAAGGATTGCATCTGTCATAAGGAACAAGAAGGGACGGGGAATGACGAAGTATCAGGTCCTTGAAAATGATATAAGCGGGGATTCCATCAGGAACTACAAGGAAAGATACGCCCTCGACCAGGAGAATATCACCAGTATTCGGTGCCAGCACGGTAAATACGATCCTGAACTCCAGCAGGACATCTCAGCCAGGTTGGCCGTGGGTAAGACCGAGAAGGTCAAAGAAAAGGGCCGGAAAATAGGGACCGTTCTACACATCAAGAACCGGGATATCCCCAGCCTGGCCCAGGCCCTCTCAGACAGCGGTTTTATAAAAGAGATAGAGACTTTTTATGAGCGAACCAACGGACTCGAAGGCTATGAGAGGGGGGCGAAACCGGGTGAAGTGAAAAGGCTTCAAAAGGACTCTCCCATGGACAAGGCCTATCAGGAATTTTTTCAAAAAAAGGATCGACCCTTCTGGGCCCTGTGTTTCGCCTACCTCGCCCACATCTTCCAGGAGGAGAGGAAGGTCTACAGCTTCTTTGTTTCCTATTGAAAAGAAGACCGGAACATCCTGGATCCGGGTTTGACAAGAGAGAGGAAAACCACATGGACATCCGCAGGTGTTACGAAGTCCTGGAACTGGAATCCGACGCCTCAGAGGAGCAGGTCAGACAGGCCTACAAAGATATGGTCAACGTCTGGCACCCCGATCGATTTGCCAATAATCCGAGGCTGAGGCAAAAGGCGGAGGAAAAACTCAAGGAAGCCAATATCGCCTATGACACGGTGAGGAGCTTTATCTCTTCCAAAAAGGCGGGAGGAGGAACGACTCAAGGGGCTGAGGCCGCCCGGGAGAGGCCTCCGGAAGAGAAAAGGGCGGAGCCCTCTGAAAAGGAAAAGGCCCGGGGACCAATGGAGGGAGTGCGTAGACCCAGGCCGCCCGGGAGGGATCGGACCGAGGTGATCGCTGAAACCGGCACACGGATCTTTTTAAACCTTTGCTCTTATCTCTATTCCACGGTTCGGGATTTCATCGGCACGGAGATCTCCGAAGGGGAGCCCCGCTCACCCCGGGCCCAACAGGGGCCGGGGGATCGACCCCCCTGGGGCGGCGGCCCCATGAGGGGAAGGGGAAAAGGCCGCGGCATGGGCCGGGGGAAGGGCATGGGTCGAGGGAGGGGGAGAAGACCCTGACCGGGGGGGTCCATTGGGGACGTGTCATTTAAAGGTTTCTGTGATATATTGATGGGCAGGGCGCGCCTTTTAAACGCTCTTGTCCCTGATCGTTTGTTTCCCGACCCTCAAATGGAATCACCCGGGATGATTTATTGTTTTTCTTGAGCAAATCAAAAGAGGCACAAAAAGGAGTATAAAATGCAAGACCGAAAGAGACCTTCTAAGGAAACATTTTTCCTGGCCCTGCTATGTTCCCTGATGGTGATGGGGTTTGTGGGGCTCTGTGTGGTGCAGCCCTTTTCGGCTCCAATCGCCGAGGCGCGGGCCGTGGTCACTCCGGGTTCCTTTTCCCCGCTGGTGAAAAAGGCCAGTCCCTCCGTGGTGAATATCAGTACGGTGAAAACCGTGGAAGGCCACGGCTGGGGCTTTTACCCCTTTAACCGGGGAGAGGATCCTTTTAAGGATTTTTTTGAGAAGTTCTTTGGTGAAAGGGCCCCCAAGAAGTTCAAGCAGCAGAGCCTGGGGTCAGGCTTTATCATTGACAAAGAGGGCTTCATTTTGACCAACAACCATGTGGTGGAAAAGACGGATGAAATCACGGTGACCCTGGCTGATGAGCGGCAATTCAGGGCCAAGATCATCGGCCGGGATTCCAAGACCGATCTCGCCCTGATCCGTATGGAGGCGGATGTCCATCTGGAGCCCTTGCCCCTGGGCGATTCGGACAAGCTGGAGGTGGGCGACTGGGTAGTGGCCATCGGCAACCCCTTCGGGCTGGGCAACACTGTCACCGCAGGCATCGTGAGCGCCAAGGGCAGGACCATCGGGGCCGGCCCCTATGATGATTTCATACAAACCGACGCCTCTATCAACCCGGGTAACAGCGGCGGGCCCCTGCTCAATGCCTCCGGAGAAGTGGTGGGAATCAACGCCGCCATATTTTCTCAAACCGGCGGGAGCATCGGGATCGGATTCGCCATCCCCATCAATATGGCCAAGGACCTGCTTCCCCAGCTCAAGGAGGGAAAAGTGGTCCGGGGCTGGCTGGGGGTGATGATCCAGAAGATTACCCCCGAGCTCAAAGAAAAGCTCGGCCTCAAGGATGAAAAAGGCGCACTGGTAGGGGATGTGACCGAGGACGGTCCCGCGGACAAGGCCGGGATTAAGAGGGGGGATGTGATTATCTCCTTTGACGGAAAAGAGGTGGGGCACTTTGACGACCTTCCCTATTTGGTGGCCTCAACGCCCGTGGGCGAAAAGGTGACCGTGGAGGTGATTCGCAAAGGGGAGAAAAAGGGCCTTACCGTCAAGATCGGGGAGCTTGTGGAAGCTAAGAGGGTGTCCGAGGGCGGCAAAGAGGCGGAACCCGAGCTCGGCCTCACAGTGAGCGAAATCACCCCGGAATTGGTCCGCAATTTCGGCCTTTCCCAGAAAAGCGGTCTTGTGGTGGTAGAGGTGGAGTCGAACAGCCCGGGAGCCGCAGCCGGTCTGAGACCGGGGGATGTGATCCTGGAAGTGGATCAGGAGCCGGTGAAGGACCTGGCCCAGTTTAAGAAGAAGATCGCCGGCTACAAGGAAGGGGATACCATCCTCTTTCTTATCGACCGCAAGGGGGTGACCCTGTATCTGACCCTGCAGGCCAAGAAATAGGGGCTTTAGGCCATCCACACGGATTCGAGAAAGACATCCGAGAAATCGATCATCAACTTGGGGCGGTTGGATTCAAGATCCCATGACACAAAGCTGGTGACCAGATCGAAGAGGGCGCCCTGTTCCAGGCCCAGCCGATCGGTCACCAGGGTGGTGGCCTCCCGCACGGTGGCAAGCACCATCCTGTCCACCTTCATGGATGTATTGAGACCCTTCAGATGGGAAGCGCTCCGGAGCTGGTCCACGGCCTCTTCCCAGTGGATGCCTTCCACCTTGCGACGCAGGACATAGGCATTGCCCCGGTCCCTGATCACCAGCAAAGGGGGGTTGACCTTGACCGTGGCGTTCACGGCCTTCACTCCGGTCAGGTGGGAGGCCGCCTGCTCCAGGAGCCGCCTTTTCTTTTCCAGCTCCGGAATCTGCCTCGCCTGAATGCGTTCAAAGATATATGGCTCACCTTGAAAGGTCATTTCCTTGAGCCGGGTGGGATCAAAACCCAGGTCCAGGAGATCACCGATAGTCAGCCCCTGGGCCGAGTCCCTGCCCTTTTCCTTCAACCAGGCGAGAAGGCTGGGCCTGCGGTAGTTGGGCAGGGATTCAATGAAATGGGCCGGGTGGTTCTTCAACGCTTCAGGGAGTTGGAGCCACAGGGCCGTATCCCCGGTCACAAAGGATGGCTTGGCCGGGAGGTCCTGGGGGGCGTAAGACTGAACAGGTAGGGCCGCGATCTCCGGGTCTAGGACGATCTGCTCCATGGACTCACCACCCGTATACCCGATTAACCCTCCTATGCGGCGCCTGAAGGCAATCATCTTGGTCACGAAACGGGTGAACATGAACCGCATGAGCCCCAAGGCCCGGCCTTGCTGGATATCCTCCTTGAAATAGGTGAGAAGGGCCGCATAGAGGTCTTTGAACTCGCGAATGGTCCTTTGGACCATCATCTCGTTGTCCCGCATATCTATGGCGGCCCGCTTTCGCTTGAGATGGTGGACCAGTTTGATCACCGATTCCCGGATGGGCTTTCCCTGGAGCCGGGGGGGGATGTAGATCATGTAATTGCTTCCCTCGTCGGAAAGGGCGTCTCCGATGACGGCCTCAAGGGGTTCCCAGGCCTGCTTCTGATAGATATCAAAGGTGGGGTCTTCCTCGGGGATGATGTTGTCCAGGAGGCCCACCGCAGATTTCCGAACCAGGAATTCCCGGAAGGATTCCAGGATCCGGTTCCCCAGCCCGTTTTTCCGGAAGGGGGCCGCCACCTCCACGTAGACCAGATAATAACAGGGGAGGGGCTTTTTTAAATAGAGCATGTTGAGGCGGCCCAGGTTCTCTCCGGATTCAGAATTGATCTCAAAGACCCGGAAGCCGTTTTGGGTGTCCTCCGGTTTGAGGCGATTGATCTTGCTCCCGGACACAGTGGCCTGGACCAGGTCCCACAGGTTGTTGAAGAGATCGGAGAGGGCCGGGGACCCAGGAGAACCCAGCCGCATGCCTTCGTCAATAAGACTAATGAGCCCCAGCCTTTCGTTGAGGCTCAAATCTTGCGGTGTTGGTGATTGAGACCGCGTTTTCATTTCCCTCGTATTCATAAGGGCCAAGGCTCCTCAGAAAAACTGTGGTCAAAAGACGCTCTGGAGAAAAGACCCCGCTCCCTTGCAGTCAAAAAAAAAGCGGAGCGTGTGCTCCGCTTTAAATCTGATATTTAGGGGTAGTCACACGCCAGGGGTTGGTGCTCGCCCGGTAAAATAAAAATAAAAGCCCCTAAATATACGTGTGACTTTCATCAACATTCTCCCTTAACCTGTCTTTTTAACGATCCGGGGCTGGCTTGTCAAGGCCTTTTTTTGCGGGCCTCTTTTCACCCTATTTGCCCTTCCACTGGGGCTTGCGTTTTTCATTAAAGGCGCTGACCCCTTCCTGGGCGTCTTCGGTGGTGCACAGCCTGGCAAAGACTTCGCTGTTGTGGGCAAAGCGTTGGCGAAAGGGCATGTCGATCATCTGATAATAGTATTCCTTGCCCATCTTGACCGCCACAGGACTCTTGGCAATAAGTTTTTGGGCAAAGGCCAGGGTTTCCTCTTCAAGCCTTTCCGCAGGGACCACCCGATTGGTCAATCCCAGGCGCTCCGCTTCCTGGGCGTCGATCATGTCCCCGCTCAGCAGCATCTCCAGGGTCTTCTGCTTGCCCAGGGCATAACTGACGGGGATGATGGGGCCGGTGCACAGGAGCCCCACGTTAATGGCCGTGGTCCCGATTTTGGTCCTTTCGGCCACAATGGAGAAATCCGCCGCGAACATCAGACCGGCGCCGTTGGCAACCGCGTAACCATGGACCATGGCAATGACGGGTTTGCCCATGGCGGCGACGGTGAGGTGCATCTGATCCATGAGGGAGATCCATTCCCTGTACTGGGAGGGGCTTTTTCCGGCGAATTCGCTGATATCGATGCCGGTGGAAAAGGCCTTGCCCTCTCCCTTGACCACAATGACCCTCACTTCATCGTCCCGGTCCATCTGTGCCAGGGCCTCGTTGAGTTCCCGGGCCAGGGTTGTGCTGAAGGTATTGAACTTGTCAGGCCGGTTGAGGCTGATCATGGCGACCTGGTCCTTCTTGTCCACTAGGATGGTCTCAAAAGACATGGTGGCTCTCCTTTCCGCGTTTTTGTTTTATTTGCTTAGGGTTCCCAAAAGGTGGTTTCGAAAGATCGGGTAGATTACCAAATCCGGGCCGCTTATTCCGAGGCCCGGTCCGATTTTCGCTTTCGCCCCTTCAGGGCCTCAATGGTGGCGGCGATCTCCTCGGAGGTCACGCTCTGGCGAAGGGATTCCATGCGCTCCATCACCTCGGCAAAGCGGATCCCTTCCGCCGCGCTGATCCATTCCAGCTGGAGCCTCTCGGGCCGGATCCCAAGCTTATCCATCTTTTTGTGGACCTTCTTGACCCGTTTTTCGGTCCAGTGATTGGCATCGATATAATGGCAGTCCCCTATGTGACAGCCACTGACCAGGATGACAGGGGCCCCTCTTTCAAAACCTTCCCAGATGAACTCTTCATCCACCCGGCCCGAGCACATGGTTCGGATCAGGCGTACATTGGAGGGATACTGAAGACGGGAGACACCCGCATAGTCCGCACCGGCATAAGAACACCAGTTGCAGGCAAAGACCAGGATCTTCTCCCGGGATCTGTCCTGGAGCATGGTGTCCACCTGGTCCAGAATCTGGGCGTCTGTGAAGTGATGCATGATGATGGCGCCAAAGGGGCATTCGGCGGCACAGGTCCCGCACCCGGCGCAGGCCGCGGTATTGACCTGGGCCGGTAATTTCCGCTTCACGTCCACGGTGATGGCATTGTAAGGACAGACCTCCGCGCATTTTCCGCAGGCCTTGCAGCGTTCGGGGATGACTTCCGATGTGATGGGCTCGGTCTTAATATGCCCTTCATGCATGAGCCGGATGGCCCGGGCCGCCGCGGCCGAGGCCTGGGTGACGCTCTCCTTGATGTCCTTGGGCCCCTCGGCGCAGCCGGCGTAAAAGATGCCCCGCGTGGCCGCGTCCACGGGCAGGAGCTTGGGGTGGGCCTCCAGGAAGAAGCCGTCGGAGCTTAACTGAAGGCCCAGCATCTCCTGGAGCCTCTGGGTGCCCGGAGCGGGTTTGATGCCCAGGGCCAGGACGAGCATGTCCAGATAGTGGGTTTCCAGCTTGCCTGTAGCCGTGTTCTCCACCGCTACCCGCAGGCTTTTATCGGTCTCTTCTTCCACAGTGCCCGGGAGCCCCCGCACATATTGGACACCCAGCCTCCGGCTCCGGCGGTAAAGGTCCTCGAAACCCTTTCCAAAGGCCCGGATGTCGATATAAAAGACCTTGACCTCCATGTCGGGGTAGTGCTCTTTGAGCATGAGGGTGCCCTTGATGGTGTTCATACAGCAGATATTGGAGCAGTAGTTTCCGCCTTTATTTGCGGAACGGGAGCCCACGCACTGGATAAAGCCGATGGACCGGGGCCGCTTCCTGTCAGTGGGGCGGATGACCTCTCCCTCGGTGGGCCCCCCGGCGTTGATGAGCCGTTCAAACTCGAGGCTGGTGAGGACGTTTTCAAATCGGGTGTACCCGTATTCATCAAGCTCCGTGGGGTCATAAGGCTCAAGGCCGGTGGCCACCACAATGGAGCCCACCCTTTCGGTGATCTCCTCATCGGACATATGGAAGTTGATGCACCCCTTGTCACAGGCCTCAATGCATTTGGCGCACACCGCCGGGTTATGGCCCAGGCATTCGTTCATGTTAATCACATAGGCGGAAGGAACGGCCTGGGGAAAGGGCGTGAAGATGGCCCGGCGGGAAGAAAGGCCCAGGTTGAATTCGTCCGGGCAGACCACGGGGCACACCTCGGCGCAGTCCCCGCACGCGGTGCACTCTTTCTCGTCCACGTAGCGGGCCTTTTTAAGGATGTTCACGTCAAAGTTGCCCACGTAGCCTTTGACGCCCACAATTTCACTCAGGGTGTAGAGTTTGATCCGGGGATGTCGACCGACATCCGTCATTTTGGGCCCGAGTATTCAAATGGAACAGTCCATGGTGGGGAAGGTCTTGTCAAGCTGGGCCATGGTACCTCCGATAGAGGCCTTTTTTTCCACAAGGACCACCTCAAAGCCATTGTCCGCCAGATCCAGGGCGGCTTGGATCCCGGAGACCCCGCCTCCGATCACCAGGGTGCGTTTGGTCAGCGGGAGGATCTCCTCCTTGAGGGGGGTCAGGAGACGGACCCGGGACACGGCCATCCTGACCAGGTCCATGGCCTTTTCCGTGGCCCCCTGGGCGTCCGTCATGTGGACCCAGCTGCACTGCTCGCGCAGGTTGGCCATTTCCAGGAGATACGGATTCAGCCCCGCCGACTCCATCATTTGGCGGAAGGTGGTCTCGTGGAGCCTGGGCGAACAGGAGGCCACCACCACGCGGTCCAGACCGTGCTCCTGGATGTCATCCTTGATCTGTTGTTGCCCCGGCTCGGAGCAGGAGTAGCCTATGTCCTTGGAGATGACCACATCGTCGAGCTGGGCGGCCATCTCGGCCACCTTGGGGCAGTCCACGGTCTGGCCGATGTTAAGGCCGCAATGACACACATAGACACCGATCCTCGGCCTCTCGGCTCCGTTTTCATGATCTTTCAGATCAGCCTTTGTTGCTTCCATTGTTGTTCCTCGATTTCGGGCCCCTTGAAGAGGCCGCAAGCCTTATTTACATCACTTTGCCTAACCCACGAATCCCCTCTTGGCGACCGCCTATTCCCACTCAATGGTCTTGGCCAAGAGGCTTGTGAGGTCCATCATCTCCATCTTGAGTTCTTCCCCGAAAAAGGGGTCTTCCATGGCGCAACCCAAGTGGATCTGACACTTGGGACAGGCCGTGACCAGCAGGTCGCTTCCGGTATCACGGGCCTGCCCGATCCGTTTCACCTGCAGGGCCTTGCTGTAGGCGTCGCATCCGGTCCAGGCGCAGTTGCCGCAGCAAATCGCCCCTGCGCCCCTGTCTTGCATTTCCGTGAAGGCGGTCCCATGGAGGCGGGCCAGCAGCTTTCTGGGCAGGTCCGCCCGATCTTCGAGCCGGCTCAGCCGGCAAGGGTCTTGAAAGGTCAGTTTTCGATTCAATTCCTTAAAGCCTACGGCCCCCTTGTCAATTTCTCTTTCCATCAGGTCAAAGATATGGGTGACCTTGAAATTCAACTCCATGCCCTGTTCCGGGTAGTCGTGGGAGAAGGTCCTGTAGCCTTCGGGGCAGGCGACCACAACCTCCTCTATGCCCAGCTTATGGATGGCCTCTACATTCAATTCCGCGAGCCTCAGGAAATTCTCCTTGTCCCCGGTCCAGAGCAGGTCATGGCCGCAGCAGCGTTCTTCCTCAAGGAGGGCCGGGGTGATATCAAAGAAATTGAGAAGCCTGAGACCGTCCACCAGGATATTCCTGGTCTGCACACCCAGGTGGTTTTTGAAAAAGAGGTCGAAATAGGGCGCGCATCCTCCAAAGAAGAGGGTCTTGCTCTCGGGGTCGGTTTCAATGTCGGGCGGAAGCCATTCCCAGTGCCGGACTTTCAGGCTCTTGGAGGTCATGGTCCTCATGAGGGATTGGAAAAAACCGCCATGCGCGTTAAAGGCGTCCGAGTCATTGTTTCTCAACAGAAAGCGCATATCCCTGATAAAGGCCGGGAAGTTCACCGCTGAAGGGCACCGGTTATAACACAGTCCACAGGTCAGGCAGGCCCACACATCCTTTTGCACGGAGGGCGAGTCGATGTGACCCGCAATAATCGCGCCGGCCATGGCCCGGGGTGAAAAGGGCTTGCCCGAAAGGGCCAGGGGGCAGGCCGATGTACACTTGCCGCAATCCTGGCAGGCATACACGTCGTGGGTCGCCACGATTTCCTTGGCCAGGGTACCCGTGTCCACGGTTCGCTCCACCTTGGGACGGGCCACCACGGGGCTCTTGCCGATGGCCCTTATTTCGTCGGAGAATTCCTGGAGAAACTGGAGCAGGGTCTCGGTCTGTTCAGGCATAAAGGTGCCCAGGCGGAGCCGTTCCTTGCCCAGACCCAGAAGCTCGAGGATCCCCCGGGTGTCCTCCACGTTTTTCTGGGCCGTGGCCGTGCCCGTACCGTAGCGGCAGGTGCCGGATTCACATCCCACCAGGGCGACCCCGTCGGCGCCCATTTCAAAGGGCTTGAAGAGCAGGGCCTTGCTGATTCTCCCGGTACAGGGAATCCTCACCATGTTGATTTCCGCGGGAATTGCGGATGCGCTGTCCTGAAGGGCCTGGTACGCGGCATGGGGCCCCCAGTTGCAGAGAAATAGAATAATCTTGAAATCGGTCATTTTCTTGCGCTCGCAGAAAAAGTCGCGGCCCACTCAGGGGCGGGGTGGTGGTTCGTCAATGGGGCCTCCTGTCTATTGAACAAGTAACTCCTCCAGCATTTTTTCAAGGTACACCTGGTCTCTGTAGGGGCTGTCCACGGCGTTGGAGGGGCACACAGAGATACAGTTGCCGCAGCCCTTGCACAGGGCCTCATCCACCTGGGCGTACCATCCGCCCATGTCGTTGCGGTGAAAGCTTATGGCCTGGTAAGGACAGACCTGCATGCACCGGCCGCAGCCCCGGCAGACCTCCTGGTCCACCACCACCGTATATCCTTTACTCTGTCTCGGCCCCCGGGGCATGACCGCCGCGGCCAGGGCCCCTGCGGCGGAACCCTTTTTGCGTTCCGAGATGTTGATGCCCGGAGGACTGGCCAGAAAGAGGCCTGCAATGGAGGTGGCCCCGGGATACAGAAAGGGGGTCCCCTGGACACCCCGCCGCTGCATGGAGGACTTCACCGTCCTGCTGGGGAGCCCCTCCTGGGGGATATAAGGGATGAGGCGCCTGGATTTTTCGCCGATAATCACCGTACCCACCTGCAGGGCCTGGGAAAAACCCCCTGATTCCACAAAGACCTGGAAGTCTCCCAAGGTCCCGCTGATCCCGTTGACCGCGGAGCCGCCGAACCAGTGGATGTTGGGATGGGTCAACTCCGGGGACAGGGGCTGCTCGTGGGATCCGAACAAAAAGACCTCCAGCTGCGCCTCGGCCAGGGTGAGGGCGCTGTTGACGGCCGCCTCCGATTCCCCGATCACCGCGGTGGTGAAATTGTAGTTTCTCGCGGGTGCGGGTAAGGGCTTGAGCTTTTTGGCCCGCACCATGGACCGCTCTATAAGGCCGGTAAATCGCTTCAAGGCCGCCTTCGGATCCCGGGTCAGATGGCGCAGGACCTCACCCCTGAGGTTGCAGGTCTCCACCATGGAACGGCTCACTCCTGTCCCTTTAAAGAGGGTGTCTTTGAGGCGGCTGCGCTGGTCGGTGCACGCGGAGCACACAAAGTCGAGGGGGCAGCAGACACAGGAGGCCAGGACGACCCGGGTGATGCCCTTTTCCCGGATGGTCCTCAGGATGGAGGCGGTCCCTTCCGGCACACAGGCCGAGTCCATGACCTCGGCATGGACCACGTCCTCTTGCAAAGAGAGGCGTTCCACATAGTCATTCATCTCCGGGAGCCACCCGAAGGTGTCGTTGCAACGGCACAAGAAGACCCCCATGCGCAGATCGGGAGAGAGTTCCGGGTCAGGGGGTGAAAAGGAAACACCCCGCCCCTTTTGGCCCTGGGAAACCCCGCCCAGGAGGATCATGGCCCTCGCCGCAGCGGCGAATCCCCGGCTTAACATGGCGTTCACGTCCGACTTGGCCGCCTTTGGCCCGTAGGCCCGGATCACATCCTCACCCCGGATGGGAGGCGCCGCTTCCGGATCCGCGATGATGACCGCACCGGCCTGTTCGATGGTCTCCCGAAAGGGTTCCTCGTGATTAATGGCCCCGATGGCGGCGCAGACCTCCACGCAGAGGAGACACTCGGAGCAGATGCCACACTGCAGACAGCGCTCCGCCTCTGAAATGACCTGGGCCTCGGTCAAACCCAGGGCCACTTCCGCGAAATTGTTCTGCCTCACCCCGGGCTGGCGTTCGGGCATGTTGGGCCTGGCCAGAGAGGGGATGTCCTTGGGGATGGGAGGAAAGTCCTTGTGGGCGGGTCTTGAGTTTTTTTGGGGACTCAGGCGTTCACCGCTCAGGTCCTGGTGTACGGCGTAGGCCACGGACCTGCCTGCGGCCATAGACTCCACCACCGAACTGGGCCCGGTGCAGGCATCTCCGGCCGCATACACGCCCTCAAGACGCGTGCGTCCGGATTCGTCCACCTGGATAAGGCCGGCCTTGGTGAACTGGAGACCCGAATCCGGGGTGATTTCGTGGAAGCTGCCCGTTTGGCCGATGGCCACAAAGGCGCGATCAAAGGTGAGATCAAAGGCCTCACTTCCCGGGACAATCACAGGCCAGGGTATACCCTGGGCATCCGGTTCTCCCGGCTGGGTGGGCTTGCAGCGCAGGTACCCCAATCGGCCGTTCTCTCCGCCGAAGGCCACCACCTGGGTGCGGTCGCGCAGCGCGATCCCTTCCTCCCTTGCGGCCCTGACTTCCTCCGAATCAGCGGGGATGAGGTCCTCCGGAAACCAGGAGAGAATGGTCACGCGGCCTCCCAGGCGCCTGATGGAACGGGCCAGGTCATAGGCGGCGTTGCCGTCCCCCACCACCGCCACTTCCTCGTCAAGCGTGGGGATGCCGTCCGCGTAAAGCCTTCTCAGGAAGGAGAGGCAGCCTTCCACCCCTTCCAGGTCTTCCCCCGGCACCCCTAAAGGGCGGTCCTTCCAGCTTCCCACTGTGAGGACCAGGGCGTCAAAATCGGACTTAAGTTGTCCCAGGTCCCCGGGAATATCCACGGGCCGGGAGGTGACAAATTCCACCCCCAGGTTCTGGATGTATCCAAGTTCCCGATCCAGGATCTCCCTGGGCAGCCGGTGGGGGCCTATGCCGTACCGGAGCAGCCCCCCAGCCTTGGCCTCCTTTTCAAACACGGTCACGGGGTAGCCGAGACGCGCCAGGTCCGCGGCCGCGGCCAGGCCTGAAGGCCCTGAACCGATGACGGCGACCTTCTCCTCTCTCTTGGGTCCCGGTGCCGGCTCGGGCTCATGGGGGTGATTTATCTCATAATCGGCCAGGAACCGCTTGATGTCCCTGATGGCAATGGCCTCGTCGAGCTCGCCCCTCCGGCAGGTCGCCTCGCAGGGGTGGGTGCATACCCGCCCGCAGATTCCCGGCAGCACATTGTCCCGCCGGATGACCTCCAGGGCCTCCTCATGCTTGCCGGCACGGGCCAGGGCGATATAGGCCTGGGCGTTGACGCCCAGGGGACAACTTTCCTGGCAGAGGGGCTCGCGCCTCTTGTCGATGAGGACATGGCCGGGGAGGCTGCCCCGGCCGTTGAATTTAATGGGCCTCTCTCCATCGGGTGTGGTGACCGGGCACACAGAGGCACAGCGGCCGCACAGGGTGCATCGGGCCGGATCCACAAAGGTCTGGGTACGTTCGACCCGGGCCCGAAAGCCCTGGGGGGTATGTTTGAGAGACGACACGCGGCCCGGCATGATGCAGGTGATAAGCGGGTTTTGAAGGATCCTCAGGAGCCCCGGACGGTGGGCGTAATTCAAAGAAAGCCCCGAGGCCAGGCGCCATTCCTCCCGGTCCAGCTTCTGGTCCAGGTCCGGGTCCGGATCAATGAGGGTCACCGGAATCCCCATCTCTCCCAGTTTATTGGTTGCTGCAATGCCTGAGGGGGTCGCGCCGATGACGATGACCCTTGAGAGGCGATCCTTGGGGCGTTTCATGCTAAGGCTCCTGTCTTGCCCGTGGCCTTCTTCTGCCTTCCCTTGAGCACGGCCAGGCCATAGTCATATCCCTTGGTAAAGGCGTTCTCATTCATCTTCTCTGTTCCCTTGGGGACGGACTCGGTAACCGCCTTGCGTGCAGCCTCCATGGAGACCGCCCCGGTGATGGAGGTCAGAAAACCCAGCATAATGATGTTGGCCATCATGACCCTGCCCAGCTCTTCGGCCAGCCGGGTGGAGGGGATGGCGAAAAAATCCCTTTCCAGGTGGGTGGGGTGGACCAGGTCCTGGTCTATCAGCAGGGTGCCGTCTTCTTTCAACTGACCGATGAACTTATCGAACCCTGCCTGGCTCATGCAGACCAGGATGTCAGGCTGTCTTACATAGGGGTAATAGATGGAGGCCTCGGAGATGATGACCTGGGCGCTGCATGCCCCGCCTCTGGCCTCGGGTCCGTAGGACTGGACAAAGGTGCTCTCCTTGTGGTCCCCTATGGCCGCGGCCTTGCCCAGGATGCGGCCGGCCAGCACAATGCCTTGTCCCCCGAATCCGGTAATGGTAATTTCCTGCATGGTGGTGTCCTCTTCGGTGTCCGCCGTGATCCCCCTTGGTCGGTTCGCCTAGGCCGCCTTTTCCTCCTCCAGGAGGTCCTGGGGCCGGCAGGTCTTGTCATACATGTCCGAACAGGTGGGGCGTTCCGCGTCCACGAATTTTCCGAGGATAATCCCCCGGTCAAAATCGATATCCAGCTCCATGGGGTTGGCGTCGTTTTTGATAATGGTGCGCTCCTGATAAATCTTGAGGGTATCCAGGGCCTTTTCTTTATTCCTCCGGCCGTAGTTGATGGGGCAGGGGGACAGGACTTCAATGAAGGAAAAGCCCCGTTTCAAGATCCCCTCTTCAATGGATTCCATGAGGTCCCGGGCGTGTAAGATGGTCCAACGCGCCACGTAGCTGGACCCTGAGGCGTAGGCCATGAGGGGCAGATTAAAGGGGGCCTCCGGGTTGCCCATGGGGGTGGTGGTGGTCTTGGAGAGGTGGGGTGTTGTGGCCGCCACCTGACCGCCCGTCATGCCGTAGTTAAAATTGTTCACGCACACCACGGTGATATCCACGTTTCGCCGGGCCGCATGGATGAAGTGGTTACCGCCGATGGCGAAGAGGTCGCCGTCGCCGCTGAAGACGATGACGTTGAGTTCCGGATTGGCCAGTTTCATGCCCGTGGCAAAGGGGATGGCCCTGCCGTGGGTGGTGTGGTAGGAGTCCAGGTTCACGTAACCCGCACCCCGGCCTGAACACCCGATCCCGGAGACCATCACCGTGTTCTGGAGGTCGATGCCGCTCTCCTTGATGGCCAGCAGGCACGAAGAAAAGGCGGTGCCTATGCCACATCCGGGACACCAGATGTGGGGAATGCGATCAATACGAAGGAGCCCGTCCAGGGGATGGGCCGGATTTTTCTTAGGCTGGTTCATCTTGCCCCCTCATGTCTGAATGGCTTGTTTCAGGGTTTCAATAACCTGGTCAGGCGGTATGATGGTACCCCCCGGGTGTCCCACCAGGTAAGCCGGGGTTCGGCCCGCGGCACAGCGCTCCACTTCCAGGTGGATCTGGCCCAGGTTGAGTTCCACCGTGACCAGGGCCTTGACGGTGGGGGCCAGTTTCCGGATGAGGTCTTCGGGGAAGGGCCAGACCGTGATCAGCCTCAGCAGTCCCGCCTTGATCCCCATCCTCCGGGCCTCCTCCACGGCCGCCATACTGGTCCTGGAGGAGACACCGTAAGAGATCACCACCACCTCGGCGTCCTCCATCTGGTAAGACTCGGTCTGGATGATCCGGGAGAGATTGTTACGGATTTTCCCTACCAGGCGTTCCATCATTTCGGTCTGGGCCTCCACGGTCATGACAGGATACCCTTTCTCGTCATGGGTGAGGCCGGTTACATGGATGTTGTATCCCTCTCCCGCAACGGCCATGGGCGCCACCCCGTTGGGTCCCGGCTGGAAGGGTTTAAAGCGGTCCTTCCTGCCCTTGGCCCTGGGCCTGGACACGGTCTTGATGGCCTTCTCTTCCGGGATGACCACCCGTTCGCTCAGGTGCCCGATGATTTCATCGGTCATGACCATCACGGGGACACGATAGGTCTCGCTCAGGTTGAAGGCCGTGATGGTCTGGTAGAAGATCTCCTGGGGGGAGGAAGGGGCCATGGCGATGATCTCATAGTGGCCGTGTGAACCCCAGCGGGCCTGCATCATATCTCCCTGTGCCCCCTGGGTGGGGAGGCCCGTGGATGGGCCGGAACGTTGCACATTAACGATCACACAGGGGGTTTCGGTGCACACGGCGAGGCCGATATTCTCCATCATGAGGCTGAAACCGGGCCCGGAAGTGGCGGTCATGCTCTTGACCCCGGCGCAGGAGGCCCCCACCACAGAGGCCAGGGCGGCAATCTCGTCCTCCATTTGTATAAAGGTGCCGCCCACCTGAGGAAGCCGCTCCGAGATTTGCTCTGCCACTTCCGTGGCGGGCGTGATGGGATAGCCCCCGAAAAAACGGCATCCCGCGGCTATGGCCCCTTCAGCGCAGGCCACATCCCCTGTCATAAAATGTTCACCTGTAAGAACTGCTTGGCCCATGGTGTCTCCGTCCCGGGTATAACCCCGTCCTGATCCGGTCCAGGAGGGGGGATGATTGATTACGACGGCGGTGCTTCAATGGAGTAAATGGCGAATTCCGGGCAGATGATTTCGCAGAAATGGCAGTTCACGCAGTCATCGGGTTTTACCACCACCGGTGGATGGTAGCCCTTCTCATTGAATTTGGAAGAGAATTGGAGAACCCCCTTGGGGCAGTATTCAATGCAGTATCCGCACCCCTTACAGCGGTTTTCGAGGATATGTACTATCCCCCTCGACGTACGAATTTCATCCAAATCCAGAGGAACCCGCCAGAATGCCATGGACCTCTCCTCATCTCCTGTTAAATGCATCTTGCCGGTCTGTTTAAAAACATATTAACTATAGAGGGTAGGAGGGTTATGTCAAGGAAAAAGTGTGTTTTGCCCCGGCCCAATTCCTCAAACCCCCATATTTTTTCAAGGGGTTTCTCTCCTTTTCAATTTTTTTGGCCTCTGGGAGACTAAAATTCCCCTTTTTGGTTCTTATTTTTCGGGTAAGGAAATCAAAGGCTGAGGCTCTAGGGTATGAATTCAGGGAAACCTATGCATTTTTTAAGGGGCAACGGAAGAATTTTCCTTTTCAGCCAGCACACAGGTTTCCTCGTCCAGTTTTCGGGGAAGGAAAGGGCGGGGCCGAATGAGACGAGGGGCTCGGGGTTGGCCCTTCCACGGCCCAGGGAAATCCGTTGACAAGACCCCCACTTTTGGATAATGACCACAAAAGGCGAATAACAATCATACCCGGAGAATAAAATGGCCAACACGGTGGTAGTAGGAACCCAATGGGGGGACGAAGGAAAGGGCAAGGTGGTGGACTTGCTCACGGCAAAGGCCGACATGGTGGTGAGGTTTCAGGGAGGAAACAATGCCGGACACACCCTGGTCGTGGAAGGGACCCAGTTCATCTTCCACCTCATCCCGTCGGGCATTCTCTACGAGGACAAGAAGTGCCTTATCGGCAACGGGGTGGTGGTGGATCCCGAGGTGCTCCTGGGCGAGATGGACCGTCTTGCCGAGGCGGGCATAAAGGTTACCCCCAAACGGCTTTCCCTGAGCGAAAAGGCCCACCTTATCATGCCCTACCACAGGGCCCTGGATGCCGCCAGGGAAGGGGCCAAGGGAAAGGATAAACTGGGCACCACGGGCCGGGGAATCGGCCCTTGTTACGAGGACAAGGTGGCCAGGACCGGGGTGAGGGCCGTGGATCTCCTGGAGCCGGACACTCTGGAGCAAAAGATCAGGGCCAACCTGGAGGAAAAGAATTTCTTCCTGACCCGGTTCTTTCACGCAGACCCCCTGGAGCCCGAGCCCATCCTGGAGGCATACCTGGAGATGGGCAATGTCCTGGGGCCGTTCATCGGGGATGTGTCCCTTGAACTGGAGCAGGCCCTGAAGAAGGGGGCCAGAATCCTCTTTGAAGGGGCCCAGGGGACCCACCTGGACGTGGATCACGGCACCTATCCCTTTGTGACGTCTTCAAACCCGGTGGCCGGCGGGGCCTGCGCGGGCGCAGGGATCGGTCCCGGCCAGCTCCACCATGTGGTGGGCATTGTAAAGGCCTATACAACCCGGGTGGGGGCCGGCCCCTTTGTGACCGAACTCAACGACGAGATTGGAGACTGCATCCAAGAGCGGGGAAAGGAATTCGGCGCCACCACGGGTCGGCGGAGGCGTTGCGGCTGGCTGGATCTGGCCGTGGTGCGGGATTCGGCCCGGCTGAACGGCCTTGACACCCTGGCGGTCACAAAACTGGATGTATTAACCGGCCTGGAGCGCCTCAAGATTTGTGAGGGCTATGAGCTGGACGGGAAGCGTATCGACCACAGACCTGTAAGCCTCAATCGCCTGGCCCGGTGCACCCCTGTTTACAGAGAGCTGGAGGGCTGGAAGGACGACATCTCCGGGGCCAGGCGTATGGAGAACCTGCCCTCCCAGGCCAGGGCCTACCTGGAGACCATCGAGGAATTGACCGGCGTGCCCCTCTCCATTGTGTCCGTGGGTGCAGGCCGGGAAGAGACCATCTTGATCAAAGACCCCTTTTCAGGAGACTCTTGACTCCTTCCATGTGTCCCGGGAAGAACCAGAAGGGCTAGGGAGTGATCCATCTCGATCATGTCCACCTCCCCAGAAGCATATGATGTGATTGTGGTCGGTGCCGGCCATGCGGGGTGCGAGGCGGCCCTGGCCGCCGCAAGAATGGGCCATCCCACCCTGCTTCTGACCATCAACCTGGATCACATTGCCGCCATGAGCTGCAACCCCGCGGTGGGCGGTTTGGCCAAGGGACATCTGGTCAAGGAAATGGACGCCCTGGGAGGGGAGATGGCCAAGAACGCCGACCAGACGGGGATCCAATTCAGGCGTCTTAATACCAGAAAGGGCATGGCGGTCCAGGGGTCGCGCTCCCAGAACGACCGGGACCTCTACCGCAAGCGCATGAAGTCCGTCCTGGAGGCCCAGGCCAACCTCCATGTGCGCCAGGCCATGGTGGACGCCCTCCTCATCAAAGAGGGCAGGGTCTACGGGGTGGAGAACCAGATCCATGAACGCTTTTTTTCCAAAGCCGTGATCCTCACCAGCGGGACCTTTCTAAGGGGCCTCATCCATATCGGCCTCGACCACTTTCCTGCGGGGAGGATGGGAGACCCTCCCTCCCTGAAACTCTCCAAGCAGCTGGAGGAGATCGGGTTTGAAGTGGGCCGGCTCAAGACGGGCACCACCCCGCGCCTCAACGGCCGCACCATCGACTACCAGGGGCTGGAAGAGCAACCCGGGGACCCCGAGCCGAGGCCCTTTTCCTTTGAAACCACGGCCCTTCCCCTGCCCCAGGTGTCCTGCCATATCACCTACACCCAAGAGAAGACCCACGAGATCATCAGGGAGGGCCTGGAACGCTCTCCCCTTTTCAGCGGCGTGATCGAAGGGGTGGGGGCCAGGTACTGTCCCTCCATAGAGGACAAGGTGGTCCGTTTTCCGGAAAAGGACCGCCACCAGGTCTTCCTGGAGCCCGAGGGCCTGGACACCCTGGAGGTGTACCCCAACGGGCTGCCTACCAGTCTGCCCATAGACATCCAGATCAGGATGGTTCGCTCTATACCCGGTCTGGAAAGGGCCGAGATCGTGAGACCCGGCTATGCCATTGAATATGACTATGTCAATCCCGTGCAACTCAAACCCACCCAGGAGACCAAACTGGTGGAGGGCCTCTATCATGCAGGTCAGATCAACGGCACCTCAGGGTATGAAGAGGCCGGGGCCCAGGGCATGCTGGCAGGGATCAACGCGGTCCTCAAGATCCGGGGAGAGGAGCCACTGATCCTTTCCAGGGACCAGGCCTATGCGGGTGTGCTGGTGGACGACCTGGTCACCAAGGGCACCAATGAGCCCTACCGCATGTTCACCTCCCGGGCCGAATACCGGCTCCTCCTCAGGGAAGACAACGCGGATTTCAGACTGAGGGATATCGGGTACCGGCTGGGTCTGGTCTCCGACGAGGTGTATGGCCGGTTTTGCGGGAAGAGGGAGGCCGTGGACAGGCTTTTCACCCGCCTCAGGGACATCACCTTAAGGCCGGAGCCCGGGATCTTGGACCGGTTAAAGGCCCTGGGTTCGGCCCCCATCAAGAATGTCACATCCCTGGAGCAGCTCCTGAGGCGGAACGAGATCTATTTTGAGGAGCTCTGCGGCTTTGATGAGGCGCTCAGGAACACCCCTGCGGATGTGGCTGCTGAGGTGGAGACCAGGATCAAGTACGGGGGATATATCGACCGGCAGCAGAGGCAGGTGGAAAAGCTCAAGCACATGGAGGAGATGGAACTTCCGGAAGACATCAACTACGAGACCATCCACGGGCTCACCCGGGAGGTCCGGGAAAAGCTTGGTAAGGTAAGACCCCTTACCCTGGGCCAGGCCTCCCGGATCTCGGGAGTGACCCCGGCCGCCCTCATGGCCATTCAGGTTTATTTGAAAAGCAAAAGAGGATTCTAGGATTCCAGGGTCCAAGGGTTTGAGTGGTTGGCACGACTCCTAGACTCGTTGACCCGTTGACTCTTTGACTTGTCCATACTCTTAACGATGGTAACGATAGTAACGAACTTAACGATCCCAACGCCATCCCACATCCCAGAACAAACAAGGGCCCTTGGAAGGCCGCCGCCGTTTCTTCAAAAGGGGACGTTTCGGTGTGTCGTGTCTAAGGCATAGGAGGTGCCGTTCGTATTCTTAGATCGCGCAACCGCAACGTAAACCGTGATCCCTCTGGCAGGTAAATGCGGCCTTTCCTCGGGCCCATGCTGACTTGAAGTTTTGGGCCCCGGGCCGTAAACGCTGTGGTCCGGGGCAGAGAATGCTACCAGTTATTCAATGGGATAGCCTGCCTTTACCCAGGCCTTCCAGCCCCCGTCCATGTTTTTCACGTTTTTATAACCCATCCGACACAGGGTGCAGGTGGCCAGGCAGCCCCGACCCCCGCTTTTGCAATACATGACAATATTTTTGCTCTTATCCGGGACTTTTTTCCCGATCTTGAACTCAAGCAGGCCCCGGGGAATGTTGATGGACCCGGGAATATGACCCATTTTGTATTCTTTTGGCTCTCTGCAATCCAGGAAGAGGTACCCTCCCTTGTCAAAAAGTTCCTTGGCCTGAGAGACTGTGATTTCACAGATGTTTTGTTTCGCCTCTTTCAGGAGGTCCTGCTTGGTCATATCCTTTGCGAGCGCTTGTGAGGCCCCGAAGGAGAACACAAAAGCGATCATCAAGGCAAACAAAAAGACTGTCCTTTTCTTCATAAATTCCTCCTCAATATTGGGTTCATGTTACCGGGTTTCTAATCAACCTCCACGTTTCCCGGGAATCAGGTCGGGAGGCACCACCACATCCTTGTTGGCCTTCTTGTATTCAGGCTTTACATCCACTTCACGTAAGAACAACGCTTCGTTCCCATGACAGGCGTCGCAGGTACTGTTTTGCGGCGTCTTTCGCCTGATATTGTGGGGGGTTGTCAGTTTCCATGTGGGCAGGGCGTCAAAGTTGCCCAATGCATCCTTCATATAATAATCAAAGGTTCCCGGATCCACAGGGACGTGACGGAGGGTCACAAACCGTTCCGGCCTGTCTTCAGACTGCAAGGGATTGAGACCGACCTTGAAGTTGATCTCCGATCCTTTGGTCTTGTAATAGGGCAGGCCTTGTTTGTCCTTGCCTACATGACAGCTGTAGCAGTTCTTGTAAGGCATGGAGTGACACACCTGACAGCTGACCTGGTCCTTATGGACCCAGTGGGTTTTGGCGTTCTCCGCGTCCATCCCGTAGATATCTTTGTGGCAGTCCGTACACCTGGGACGGTTTTCAACCTCGTAGCGGTTGGCATACTCTTTGCCGTCCCCGTGCATCTCCTCGGCCGTATGACACTTGTTGCACTTGAAGTACTTCTGCTTGTGCACGTCGGGGGGGATGCCCTCATTTTTTCCGAAGTACTCCTTTTCAATCCGGCTCCCGTGGCACGCGGTACACACGAGCTGCATGGGGGCCCGCTTCATAATGAGGTGTCCTTCCAGCAGGCCGCCCCCTACGGCGTTGGGACGGCTTACATGGCACTGCCCGCAGCTGCTGTGGCAGGAGGAGCAGTGGATCTCCATGGCCGCATCCACCTTGGCATGGGCCGCCTTCACAGGGGTGGTCCTCTTATTGATAACTTTCTCGTAAGGGCCAAGGGTTACATGGAGATTGTGTTGATAGTTTTCCGCAATGTCGTCATGACATGCGCCGCAGGTTTCCGAAGGATCAGGATATGAGGGATCCTTTACGACCCCTTCGTGGGCGGTTTTCCAGTTCGGGTCGTCCGGGTTTCCCCCGTGGCATTCCTCGCAGCTCAGTGCCCCATGATTTTCGTCTTCTGCGAATTCACTGTCAACAAAAATCCTCTCGTGCGGAGCCAACGGCTCCACCTCCCCACCTCACCCTTCACCGCTTGTTTCGGAGGATTTAGTGGCTTTGCCCTCCTGGGCCTTTGCGATCTCCCTCGTGATCTGAATGAGCTTTCGAGGGTTGGTATGGCAGGAAAAACAATGGTTTTCCCCTTCTTCAGCGGAGCTTACGGTCCGGCCCTGGTAAACCAGAAATACCGAAAGGGATAACGCCAAAGCAATACACATCACATACTTGACGATTTTCATGTTTTTGCTCCTAAACAATCAAAGACTGGATTAGATTCCTTTCCTGTTGACGTTTGCCCAAACCGTGGCCCTATCACCTCCCTTCTCTATCATATAACCCTTCCCCGACGGAGACCTACCCGTCAAGGTTGGGGTGGATTAGCTGGATAAAAAATTAAAAGATCAGCAATTTATATGCCACAGGTGGGCGCGGGAAAGCTAAAGTATAACTCCTTGTAAGTACGGGCTAATTTCAGAGAAGTCCGGGTGAGATACCAGGTGCCTCCCTTATTCTAGGAACAAAACGCACCCATGAAGGGGGTTCATCGGGAACAAAATAAGCCTGAAATCAATGTTTTTAACGTGTTTGAAGATTGACAGGGTGTGGGCCCTCTTGTTAAAAGACCAAAGACCGTGAAAGGGCCGCGTCAGGTTTTTACGCGGCCCCGGTGGTAGAATCCAGGAGACCTATGAACACGTATAGATACCCCCCACGGGAACACTGCCAGATCATACTGGACAGCATTGCAGAAGGCGTCTTTACAGTGGATCTGAACTGGCGGATCGAATCTTTTAACCGGGCCGCGGAGGCCATTACCGGGATCGCCAGGGAAGAGGCCGTGGGTTGTCCTTGCTACGAGGTATTCAGGGCCAATGTGTGTGAAACGGGGTGTATTCTCCGCAAAACCATCAAGACCCAGCGGCCCATCGTGAATATGCCCGTTTATATTATAAGGGGGGACAAGAAACAAATCCCCATCAGCGTCAATACGGCGCTCCTCAGGGATTCAGAGGGCTCCATCATCGGTGGGGTGGAGACCTTCAGGGACCTTACCGTGGTAAACCGGCTCAGACGGGCCCTGCTCAAACAGAACTCCTTTGATGACATTGTCACCAAGAACGCCGAGCTCCTGCGGCTCCTCTCCATCCTTCCCCAGATTGCGGAGAGCAACAGCACCGTGTTGATCGAAGGGGCCAGCGGCACGGGCAAGGAGCTCTTTGCCAGGGCCATTCACAACAACAGCCCCAGAAGGGACGGTCCCTTTGTGGCCTTCAACTGCGGGGCCTTGCCCGAGACCCTCATCGAATCGGAACTCTTTGGGTACAAGGCGGGCGCCTTCACAGACGCCAAAAAGGATAAACCCGGCCGCTTTGCACTGGCGCAAGACGGCACCATACTCCTGGATGAAATCGGGGATGTCTCCCAGGCCACCCAGATTCGACTGCTCCGGGTCCTGGAAGAGAAGGTCTATGAGCCCCTGGGTTCGGCCAAGCCGGTCAAGACCAATGCCAGGGTGATTGCGGCCACTCACCGAAACCTGGAGGGACTGGTTCAAAAAGGGCTTTTCAGGGAGGATCTCTACTTCCGCATCAATGTGATCCGCCTCTCCCTGCCGCCCCTTGCGGAGAGAAAGGAAGATATCCCCCTCCTGGTGGATCACTTCATAGGAAGATTCAACCACCTTACAGGACGGCGGATCGTAGGCCTCACCCAGGAGGCCACGGCCGCACTCATGCTCCATGACTGGCCCGGAAATGTGCGGGAGCTGGAAAATGTGATCGAGCACGGCTTTGTGCTCTGCCAGGGGGAGCTTATCCACCTGGCACACCTGCCCGAGCGCCTTTACCCCAGACACGGTTCCATGGTGGTGCCCACGGGGCTGACCCTGAAGGAGGTTGAAAAACGCACCATCCAGCAGGCCCTTCAGCGGAATAACTGGAAAAAGATGGCCACAGCCCGGGAACTGGGTATCGACAAGAACACCCTTCGGCGCAAGATACACCGCCTTGGCATCGATGAGCCGGGGTTTGTTTTCCCCCAGGCGGCCGCCAAGTTTCCGGTTTGAGCCCGAATTTTTTTGCAATAACCACCTGAAGCGTTACGAGAAAACGATGTCAAACCGCATGATCCATCCAGGGGGGCTCTTTAGAGGCCTCCTTATTTTGGCGCTTTTCCTCCCCGGTCTTCTCCTCTGGGGGTGCGGGGAGCGGGCCGAGACCAGCGAGGACAGAAAAAGGGCGACCCGGACCGGGGAAGTGAAAAAGGTCAAGGCCGTGCGGGTCCGGGCGGCCCCGCCCGAGGGCAGTATTGAATATGTGGGCACCCTGGCGGCATTCCGCAAGGTCATGATTGCCAGTGAAGTAAGCGGGGCCGTGGAAAAGCTCTATTTTGAAAAGGGGGACCGGGTCAAGAAAGGCCAGGTCCTGGCCGAGATCGGGACAAGCACCATGCGCCTCCGGGTTCAGGAGGCCAAGGCGGCCGTGGCGGCCGCAAAGAGCAACCTGGAAAAGGTGGAGACCGGAAGCCGGCCCGAGGAAATCCAGATCGCGGAGGCCGGCGTGGCCGAGGCCGAGGCGGCCCTCCTGGAGGCGGAACAGAATTTCAGACGTATCAAGGCCCTCTACGAGACCAGTGCGGCCTCCAACAGCGAATACGATGCTGCCCGCAAAGGGGTGGACATGGCCCGGGCCCGGGTGGAGGCGGCCCGGCACCAGCTATCTCTGGCCCGGCAGGGGCCCAGGGAGGAAGACCGGAAGACGGCGCGGGCCAACCTGGAGCAGGCCCGGGCGGCCCTGGCCCTGGCCAAAGACGGCCTCAGGAAATCCATCCTCCGCGCCCCCTGTAACGGGATCATCGCCTTTCGCGAGGTCGAGGAGGGGGAGGTGATTGTGATTCCCCCGGTGACGGTGATCACCCAGATCGTGGATCTGGACCGGCTCAAGGTCAAGGTATCCATCGCCGAAAAGGATATCCACGTCCTGGAGGCGCACAAGACCTTCCCATTCACCCTGGACGCCTTTCCCCATGAGAAATTCTCCTGCCGCCTCTTTTTTCGTTCCCCCACGGCCGACCCGGCCACCCGGTCCTTTCCCGTGGAGTTCCTGGTGGAAGACCCGGACCCCCGCATGGCCGACGGCATGACCATACGGCTGAAGCTGCCGGTGACGGACGTGGAGAAGAGGATCAAGACCCCCTCGGCCTGGCTGACAGAGGAAGACGGTGAAATCGGGCTTTTTGTGGTGAGCGACGGAAAGGCCCTTTTCAAGAATGTGACCCTGGGAACCTACTATGATCAGCGGGTGGAGATCCTCTCCGGACTGGAAGATCAGGAACTGGTGATTACCAATCCCGCCGGATTGAGGACCGGGACCCCGGTGAAATGCGAGTAGGGTAAGCCCATTCCCCTATTTTTCGAGACGACATGTTTTTGACCAGCTTCGGCTTATCAAGGCCTCTGGTTGTCCGGATGGCCTTAATCCTTATCCTGATCTTCGGAATCTACAGCTACAGGGACATGCCCAGGTTCCTTGATCCCGATATTACCATCGGGGAGGGCATGATCGTCACCGTGTGCCCCGGCTTTTCTCCCGAAGAAATGGAAAAGCTGGTCACCAACAAGATCGAGGAGGAACTCCAGGGAATCTCGGAAATCAGGCGGTTTGAATCCGACTCCTACGAGAGTACCTCCAAGATCCACGTCTACTTTAATACCGACCTCACCGAATCCGAAATCGACAAGGCCATGCAGGATGTCCGAAACGCCGTGGACCAGGTGGAGGAGCTCCCTGAAGAGGCCGAGGTGCCCATGGTGGTTGAAATCGAGGTGGCCCTGATCCCCGTCTGCATGGTGGGGCTGGCCGGTCAGGTGCCCGAGATGCAGCTCCAGGATATCGCCGACGAGGTGGCCGATACCATGGAGCAGATCACCGGGGTCTCCGAGGTGGAGATCATGGGGGAGCGGGAAAACGAGATCTGGGTGGAGTTGAACCCCCGGCGTCTTTCCGCCTACGGCCTGAGCATCCCGGAGGTGGCCCAGGCCGTGAGCAACCGGAGCAGGAACCTCCCCGGCGGTACCGTGGAACTGGGGGACCACGAGACAGCCATCCGCATGCTGGGAGAACCCAGGGACCCGAAGGAGCTTGGGAACCTGGCCCTCAGGAGCGGGGAGGGGGGTACGGTCTACCTGCGCGACGTGGCCGACATCACCCCCACCCTGGAAAAGGCCACCACCCTCACCTATATCGACAAGAAAAACGCCCTGGTCCTGGGGGCCAAGCGCAAGCGGAACACCAACGTGATCCAGATCGTCAATGACGTGAGGGCGATCATCAAGACCCTCCCGGACCAGTACCCGGGGCTCAAGGCCACCCTCTATTTTGACCAGTCCCGGGAGATCAAGAAACGGATCAACGAGCTCCAGACCAACGCCTTGCTGGGGATCATGGCCGTCTTTTGCATCCTGTGGGTGGCCATAGGGATCCGAAACGCCCTTTTCGCCTCCATCGGGATCCCCGTCTCCTTTCTCATTACCTTTATATTTATGAGGGTCTTTGGTTTCTCGGTGAACGGCCTCACCCTCTTCGCCCTCATCCTGGTCCTGGGCGTGGTGGTGGACGATGCCATCGTGGTGCTGGAAAACATCTTCCGCCACCTGGAGATGGGAAAGCCCCTTCACAAGGCGGCCCTGGAGGGAAGCCGCGAGGTCCTGGCCCCGGTCCTGGCCTCGGTGAGCACCACCATGGCCGCGTTTTTTCCCATCCTGGTGCTGGTGGGCGGGGTCATCGGCCGGTACATGGCGGGACTGCCCAAGGTGGTGCTCTTCGCCCTCCTGGCCTCTCTCTTTGAGGTCTTTTTCATGCTTCCCTCCCACGTGGTGGAATTGACCCCCAAGAAGAGCATTAAAAAACTCTCCCAGAAGCGGTTTGACATCTTCCGGTATTTCCGGCGCTTTTACTTCCCCTATCTCAGGACCATCCTGCGCCACCGCTACATCTCGGTCCTGGTGATTGTGCTCTCCACCATCCTGGCCTTTTTCCTGTATCTTCAGACCGATTTCATCATGTTCCCCAAGAGCGATGTCTTTCCCCGGTTCAATATCTACTTTGACCTGCCCGTGGGCTCCACCCTGGAGCGGACCCGGGACACGCTTTTTGAGCTCACCGACCTGGTCAAGAAGCGCATCGGTTCTGAGCTGGAGGCCCCCATCGCCATCGCCGGGATGAAGGAGATCAATTATGAGCCCATTTACGGGTACCATTACGGGCTCTTGAATGTAATTTTAAAGACGGGCAAGGCCAGAAAGCACTCCGTCCTCTACCACATGGAGGGCATCCGCGACGAGGTGTCCAGTCTCCTGGAAAAGCGGGGGGCCACCTCCTTTGTCCTGGAGCGGCTCCTGGAGGGCCCGCCCGTGGGGGCGGACGTGGACCTCAAGATCCAGTCCCCCAAATGGGAGCGCTCCGCCGAGATCTCCCGCAAGGTCCGCCGCGAGATGGGGAAACACAAAGGGATCGTGGATATCCAGGACGGCTACTCCCGGGAGAAGCAGTTCATGGAGATCACCGTGGACGAGGCCAAGGCCAAGCGCCTGGGCATTGACCAGAAGCACTTGATCATGGCCGTCCAGGCCGGATTCTACGGCCTGCCCGTGGGCACTTACAACCAGGGGGATGAAGAACAGGATATCCGCCTTAAGTACCAGCCCCAGTACCGGCGCGACTTTGACGACCTGGTCAATCTCAAGGTGGTGGTGCCCGGCTACGGTGAGGTACCTCTCAAGGAAGTGGCCGAGATTCAACTGGTGCCCGGGTTCCACAATATCTACCACTATAACGGCAAGCAGACCGTACGGGTTACGGCCAATATCCGGGAACCCTCCGAGGAGAAGAAGGGGCTCTCCGGGTTCCTCTCCAACCTCAAAGGGGAGCGCATGACCGCGGTCAAGGCCAACGCCATCGCCCGGGACCATTTTGACAGTATCCAGGCCGACTACCCCGGCTCCAGGATGATCGCGGGGGGGCTCCAGGAGGAGACCACCCAGTCCCTGTGGGACCTGGGCAAGGCCGGGGTCATGGCCCTGTTTCTGATCTTCTTTATCCTGTCGCTGCAGTTCAACTCCTTTACCCAGCCCTTTATCATCATGATCACCATCCCCTTTGTCACCCTGGGGGTCCTGGTGGGGCTCCTGGTGAGCAACAACCCCCTCACCTTTGTGACCTTGATCGGGCTCCTGACCCTTACCGGCATTGTGGTGAACGACTCCCTGGTGCTTATTGATTTTATCAACCGCTACCGGATGGAGGACCCCAAGCACCTGTACCTGGCCATTGTCAGGGGCTGCCACGTGCGGGTGCGGCCCATCATTCTCACCTCGCTCACCACCATCTTCGGCCTGGCGCCCATGGCCTTTGGCCTGGGGGGAAAATCCATCTTCTGGGCCCCCCTGGCCACGGCCATCATGTGGGGCCTGGGCTTTGCCACCATGCTGATCCTCTCCATGGTGCCGGCCTACTACGCCATACTGGAGGACATCGGCTATATCCTCCGGCACCGCCGGCGCCGCAAGGCCGACACCCTCAAGGAGATTGACGAGGCCTTTCACCACGAGGACCTGGCCCCCTACATGGGGTCCAAGGCAAAGCCTTCCGGGGAAACAGAAAAGAACCAGTAAAGGGGCATTCCCATCCCTTAGGGCTTGCCATAAGCAATATGGATGCTTACCTTGTCTGAACGACACGAATCCATGGAACACGGAAATAAGAGCAGTATTCCAAAGGAGGAACCCATGAGCAACCAAATTAAGGAAGATCAGTGGGTGTGGGTGGTCATCCAGGATCCGGGCGCCAACGAGTCATTCCTGGGGCAGGAAGATCAGGAAAAAGGCGTCTCCTTTATCCCCGCCTTCCTGGAAAAGGAAGAGGCCCAGGAGGGCATGGCCCTCTTGAAACGGGACAAGACCCGCAAATACGAGGTCCAGGCCATTCAGTTTCACGACCTCAAGGACCGGGCCAAAGAAAACGGCTTCGCCGTGTTTGTGCTCAGTGCCTCTGGGGATGTGCTCCAAAAGGTCGATACCTGAGCCCAAGGCCACTTCTCACCCCTTTAACATTGGAAGGCCGTGTTTTTCTTTGTACGGTTCTCTCTATTCGCCCTCCATCCGGGTTGCATGCACAGAAAAATGTGCACGTGCACAAAAATATATGCATTCGAGGCACCGTTGCGGCTGTTACACCCCATCAGGCAAGGGCAGAAATGACCCCCGCCTCATATTTTTTTCTAAGAATGCGTCAGGCGGAAATGCCCGTCTGACGTCCTTGAATGGAATGGGGGACGGTCATAGGAAAACGTACGAGGTCGTGAGACCGTTATCTTACAACCTGAAAGGCGGTTGTCTTATCAGTTGCCCTTTTAGATAAGGGTAGTGTCAAGAATCTTTCGCACTTTTGAGTGCGGATTCGGGATGGCGGACGAAAGTAACCAACCGTGAGGAGGGGGACGTTGGTTCCAAAACAACTTGATGATTACATCATATTGAGATTTGGCCAGTTTCAGCCCACTCGGGCGGTGTCATGCCGAGCATGGACCTGAGAACGCAGAATGCGCGACTGTTTTGAATGACTGCGTCACCGATACGGGCCGCAGTGAAATCGAGGAAAGAGTGTGTCCCTTTCTTCGGTACCTCATATGCAGCCCGAAAATCGTCGTAAGGGATGAACGCCGGCCCAGAGGGCATCAGTAGAAACTCCGAACCCAAATCCGAGATGGTTGCCTCGACCATCTCCTCCAGTTTATCCTTGAGCGCATCTGGGGTTAGTTCAAACGGCCTCATCAGCTTTGATCCTTCTTGAGATGCCTAAAAGATGACCGCTTCGTCTTTTTCCGCATATACGGCTGCTGGCTCGGCCACAGAGGCGCGTCTTGACTCGTAGAGATCTT
>CAZNLL010000009.1:0-51363 GCA_964573885.1 uncultured Desulfobacteraceae bacterium
GTGGGGGTTAAGGGGATCCGTTACCCCATCACTGTCCTGGACAAAGACATGGGGGAGCAGCAGACGGTGGCCAAGATCAACATGTACGTGAACTTGCCCCGTTACTATAAGGGAACCCACATGAGCCGTTTTGTGGAGATCCTCAATGAGCATAGTCGGCGTATATCTCTTCAGAATTTTACGGAAATCCTGGAAGAGATGAAAAAACGGCTCAATGCGGAGAGCGCTCACATGGAGGTCACCTTCCCTTACTTCATCAGCAAGCCCGCCCCGGTGACAGGGATCGAAGGGCTCATGGAATACAAGTGTACCTTCAAGGGGTCCTCAAACAAGAAGAGTGACCTGGTGGTTATGATCAACGTGCCAATCTCCACCCTGTGTCCCTGTTCCAAGGAAATAAGCGATTTCGGGGCACACAATCAAAGGGGGGAGGTAAGGCTCCAGGTAAGATTCAATAGGTTCGTCTGGATCGAGGACCTGATCCGGCTGGTGGAAAGCTCGGCCTCTTCGGATGTGTATTCCGTTCTCAAGCGGGAGGATGAGAAATATGTGACTGAGAAGGCCTATAACAATCCCATGTTTGTAGAGGATATTGTGAGGGAGATCGCGGTCGGTCTGAACAACGACCCGAACATCACCTGGTTTGCGTTGGAGGCTGAGAATTTTGAGTCCATTCATAACCATAATGCCTATGCGTGTATAGAGAAACACAAGGCGGAGAAGCCGTTACAGTAAGGAAGGGGAGAAGCAAATGGGTGACGATCTCAAAAAGATGTACCGGACGGTCATGGACGATCATTTTCCCGACAAGGTCACTCTCACCTTCGGGGACCAGGCCCTGGTTTACCGCAAGAGGGCCTGGAAGATTCCCGAGGAGAAGAACGGGGAATTGATTGAAAAGGGGCTTCGATACGGGGAAAACCCCGGCCAGGAAGCGGCCCTTTACGAACTGGTCAAGGGGAACCTGGTTTTGGGGGATTGCCGGTTTATTGAGCCGGGCAAGGGGCTGGTCTCTGCCATTTCAGAAGAGGATATGCTCCAGAGCGGGAAGCACCCGGGCAAGATCAATCTCACCGATGTGGACAATGCCCTGAACATGATGAAGTATCTTGCCGCCGGTCCGGCCGTGGTCATTGTCAAACACAATAACCCCTGCGGCGTGGCCTACGGCTCCACCCTGGCCGAGGCCTATGAAAAGGCGGATATGGCGGATCGGATCGCCGCCTTTGGCGGGTGTGCCCTCTTTAACCGGGCCATGGACAGAGAGACCGCGGAAAGGGTGTCCGAAAACTACCTGGAAGTGGTGGCGGCCCCTGACTTTGAGGAGGGGACCCTTCCGATCCTATCCAGGCGGGCCAACCTCCGGATTATTCGTATGAGTCGAATGGACCGGCTTTCAGAATATGCGGATCTGCGCTATGTGGATTTCAAAAGCCTTATGGACGGGGGGCTCATCTTACAACAATCCCCCCTGAATCGGATCAAGTCTGCAGAGGACTTCACCGTGGCTACAGCGGAGTACGAGGGCAAAACCTACCGCATCGAAAGGGAGCCCACCCAGGAGGAATACAGGGACATGCTCTTTGGGTGGCAGGTGGAGCAGGGGATTACCTCCAACTCGGTCATCTACGTGAAGGACGGGGTCACCGTGGGAATCGGGACAGGGGAGCAGGACAGGGTGGGGGTGGCAGAGATCGCCATATTCAAGGCCTACACCAAGTACGCCGACGCCCTCTGCTTTCGCCGCCACGGCCGCTCTTACAAGGACCTGGAACTGTCCGTGGAAAAGGGCCAGCAGGACCAGGCCCGTCTCAAGGAGATCGACGAGGAGACCCAAAGGGCCAAAGGAGGGCTTAAGGGGGCCACCATGGTATCGGATGCCTTCTTCCCCTTCAGAGACGGCGTGGATGTAGCCATCCGGCAGGGCATTAGGGCGATCGTTCAACCGGGTGGGTCCTTGCGGGATTTTGAGGCCATCCAGGCCTGTAACGAGGCCAGTCCCCAGGTGACCATGGTCTTTACCGGCCAGCGGGCCTTTAAACACTAGCCTTCACGCCCAAGGGAGTGATTCCCTTAAGGCCCCCGAGCGCCCGGGTGCGGGGGCTTTTTGCGTGAGGCGAGCTTAGAAGAGCTCCAGTTGTTTGTGGGCGTTGCCCTTGCCTTTCCATGGGCGTCGGTCCAGGGGAGTGCACACTCCGGGGGGCATGGCTTGAAGAAAGGGAGAGGGATTCATAGAAAGGGCCCGGTGGTTGAGGGTCCGCCGATTTGCGTGGGAGAGGATGAGCCGCGAACGGGCCCGGGTCATGCCCACATAGAGGAGGCGCCTTTCTTCCTCGTCGTCTCTGGCCCCGAAAAGGGTGCAGGGCAAGAGCCGGTCTTCACAGCCCGTAATAAAGACCACAGGCCATTCCAGCCCCTTGGCCGCGTGGAGGGACATGAGGGCGACCCGGTCGCCTGCCAGAACGGCATGATCAATCCCCCGGTCCAAGGTAAGCCGATCAAGAAAGCCCCTCACATCCCCGTTAAAGTCTTGGGCCAAGGCCTTCAGGCGCCTTAAGGGTTCCGTTGTTTCCTCCTCATTGAGGCCATGGAGTGCCAGGACCTGTTCTACGATCTCCGTGAGTGAAGGCCCTTTTTCCCAAGAGAGGGTCTGCCCCAACAAGGGGCTTTGCGGGACGAGGGATGCATATTGGTCCCTGTAAAATGGATTTTGAGGGTATTCAAGGGTTTGTAAAAACCGCCAGACAATGTTGACCGGGTGTTGAGTGGTAATGGGGGCCCCGCCGGAACGGATGATCGGGATGCCCGCCCTCCCAAAGGCCTCTTCCAAGGCATCGCCCTGGGCGTTGAGACGGAATAAGACCCCTATATCTCCGAAGGCCAAGCCCGCCTCCCCTTCATGAGCGTCCACCCGACCCGTGTCCAGTGAAAAATAGGACGTCCCCCCGATAAGCCTTTCCACGTGCTCTACGATCATCTCCGCCTCTTCTTTTTCCGTGCGGCAGGGGGCCAAGGCCACCGGCCCCAAGCCCCCGTGAGAGGCACAGTCAAGGGGTGCGGCTTTGGACATGAGGGCCGCAGAGGCCTGGAGGATCTCCTTCGTGGACCGGTAATTCCTGGCCAGTACCACCTCCCCGGCCCCAGGGAAATCCCGGGCAAAACGGTGGAAGTTCCCCACGTCGGCGCCCCGGAAACCATAGATGGCCTGGTCCGGGTCCCCGATGGCAAAGAGGGCGGAACGTCCCTCCGGGCAGAGTGCCTTGAGCAGGGCTGCCTGGGCTGGATTGGTGTCCTGGTACTCGTCCACAAAGATCCAGGGGAACCCCTTGCCCTGGGGCCCGCACACAGGGCCATGGTCCCGGAGGAGGCGGAGGGCCTCTACTTCCAGGTCGTAGAGATCCAGCATGCCCAGGTCGGTGAGCCTGTGCTGGTATTTCTCGAAGAGGGAGACAAGGTCCGGGTCAGGCGGGTTGGAGGGAAGATCGACCGCCTCTGGGGCCTTGAGCCTGAGGAGGGCCCTGAGCAAGCGAGAGGCCAGGCGTTCCCCTTTTCCGGATTCAGAGACGATTTCCAAGAGCAGACCTTGAGCGTCCTTTTCAGAACAGAGGGTAAAAGTCTCAAGGAGACCCACCCGGGACCCCTGCCTGCGCAGGAGGTCAAGACAGAACCCGTGAAAGGTGGAAATCTGTATCCGTCGGCCCTTATGACCCTCGATGAGATCTAAGATCCTCTGGGCCATTTCTCGGGCCGCCTTCCTGGTGAAGGTAAGGGCCAGGATCTGTTCCGGCGTGGCCAAGCCGCTCCGGATCAGGTAGGCGATGCGGTGGGTCAGGGTCAGGGTCTTGCCCGTCCCCGGGCCGGCTGTTACCAGGAGGTGGCCGCCCTGGTGAAGGACCGCGGTCTTTTGCTCCGGGTTGAGGGGGTCGAGGATGGGGTCTGTGGGTTGGAGAGAGGGCATTTCTCCGGCCCTTGGTCCTTTTTTGAGGCCCTTTGGGCGAGGTGCGGATCTCGGCCGGGTGCTCACGGGCTTTGCCGGGGCCTTGGTGAAGAGGGCGATCTGGCCGGCCAGGGACTGTATCTCCCCCTGGTTGAAGAGTCGAATGGTCCCGTATTCCCCGTCATAGCCCTCCTCACAGATGACCTGCTTGGCCCGCATCCTGCCCACCGCTTCAGCGAGCAGGGGGCTACCGCTTTGCTGGATCTCTTTAAGGGGGGTATCCATGAGAATGTGGAGCTCCGGCCCCAGGTCCGATAAGAGTCTTTCATAAACCTGAGTCACCTTCTTGGTGGCGGGACCGCAACCCAAGAGCTCGGACAGTACTTCGGGAAGGGGGATGAGGCTCAAGAAATCCTTGGAGAGGCGGGGAGTGACCCGGTCCGAGAGCTGATCCACCCGGTTTAAGACCCCCACGGTGAGGGGCCGGCCGCACTCGGGACAAACCCCCCCGTGCTCCCGGGTTTGTGCAGGGTGGAATCTGGCCTTGCACTTGCGGTGCCCGTCCAGGTGGTATTTCCCTTCCTCAGGGAAGAACTCTACGGTGCCAATAAAGCCTTGGCCGTGGGTCATGGCCTGGACCATGGAACCATAGTCCAGGGCCGTCTCAAAAATGTTGGCCTCCCGGCCCAGCTTGGCAGGGGAGTGGGCGTCGGAGTTGGAGACCAGGACATAAGGGTCCAGGGCGGACAAGCGGCGGTTCATGGGGGGGTCTGAAGAGAGACCCGTTTCCAGGGCATGGATGTGGCCGGTGAGGTCCCCGAAGCACTCCTCAAGGGTGCTAAAGCCGGATTTGGATCCGAACACGGAAAACCAGGGGGTCCACACGTGGGCGGGGATGAAGAAGGCCCTTTCGCTGGACTCGAGGGTGAGCTCCAGGAGATCTCTTGAATCAAGGCCCAGAATGGGCCTTCCGTCCGAGGCCAGGTTGCCGATCCGCCCCAGCCGATCCCGTAGCCTTTCCACAGAGGCCAGGTCGGGCATGAGGATGAGGTGGTGGACCTTTCGGGTCTTATCCCCCTTTTTGTAGATACAGCTGATCTCCCCGGAAAGGATAAAGCGGGTGGGACCCCGGCACGAGGGGGCCGCCAGAGAATCGACCTGCTTTTGGATATCGGGCCGAAGCCGGTAGAGCCCGTTTTCGGCCTCTACCAGCTTTTCCTGGATTTCGGAGATCCAACCGGGGTGGGTGAAATCGCCCGTGCCAATGACGGCAAGGCCTTTTTTCCGGGCCCAGAGTCCAAGGTGTTCGGGGTCCAGGTTTCTGGCGGTGGCCCGTGAGAACCGGGAGTGGACATGGAGGTCTGCAATAAATTTCATGGTGCCCCAAACCGGACGTTCTATGAGATCCCGGGAAGCCAGCATTCCTCATGCCAGGTGAGGAATTCCACGACCGCGTAAATCAGCTTCTGATTGAGGTCCTTCTGATCGATGCGGCCGTCCCCGTTAAAGTCCCCCCATGGGGTCTTGGGTATCCAGTAATTTTGCATCCAGGCCATGAAGGTCTGGACCGTATCGTCCCGTTTGGTATCAAAGTCTTCTTGATTGATAAAGCCGTCCTCATTGTAATCCCCGCACCCCACTTGGGGCACCAGGTAGGTGGCAGGGCAGGAGACCCGGGCGGCGCGGTATTTGATCCGCATGTAGCCGTCTTCGCCCCACCCGGTCCCCCAGCTGTTCCGCAGGATCCAGTACCCGTCTTCCTCGGGATCGCCGTTATCATTCCACCCCAACAGGGCGATGCAATGATTTGTGGTCGCATAATAACAAGGCCAGGCATTGCAGACGGTTACAGCGTCTTCGTAGATGCCTCCCGTGTAAGCCTGAAAGGCGGGGCTGGCCTTTATTGCCGTGTCCACCGGGCCATAGGTCATGACGGCGGTCTTTATGGCGTCCACATCATTGCAGGGGATGCGGCGCCAGGACCGAAAAAGGGTCCGCGGGTCGGCCCAGTGGGTGCATCCTCCGGGGTCAGAGGGACTGTAAGGGAAGTCCTCCTCGGCGCAGACCCCGAAAGTGGAAAGGGCCTTAAGCTCGTAGTAGTCGTAATCCGCGCCCCCGCACCCGAAGAAATGGGGATAATACCAGGGGATCCTGCCCAGGCACCATATGATAAAAGACTCGGAAAAATCCGCGGTGTTTCCGTCATAGAGGCCCATGGCCCGGTTATAGGTCCCTTCTGCCGCAGCACAGGCGCCAAAGGCGTAACAGGCCCCGCAAGCACCCTGGTTTCTGACAGGGCCGATATAGGCATGCCCGTTATGATTTCTCCAGTCGAACTGAGCGGGCAGCTTTTTCCCCAGGAACTTTTTGAGGGGACCCATATCTTCTGCTTCATCCGCCTCGGCAGAAAGGAGCGGGGGGCGGCGGGTGAAGAAGGCCCGCTTTTCCTCAGGGGACATATCAAAGACCCAATTGTGACCTACGGTGAATTTGTAGCCGTTGTGTTGGATCTTGGCCCTTAGGTCTTGCAGGGTGTCCCCGGGCTCGAATTGGAGCAGGTCCCGGGAAAAGGCAGGACCCGCCAGAGAGAGCATAAAAAAACACAATAAAAGACCCAAAAGGACCTTAAACGCATGAGACTGTTTCATGGTTGAATCCCCTTGATTACGTGTTCTCTGGAGTTTTTCATTCCGCCCAAGGGCCTTGTTTTTTAAAAAGCCGCTCCATCCTGTAAAACTGAAGCATCTCATGAAAGGGGCGGCTGTCGAGAGGATCCCCTTTCATGGCGAAAAGGTGGGAGAAACAGGTACAGTCTGAGGAACCAAATCCCTTGCCCCGCCAGTCCGCGATTTCTCCCAAGGCCTGGGCTATCTCAATTGAAGTCCCGTCCCGGATTCCACAGGGCGTCCCTGAGGCCGGAGGTCCGCCGGGTTCGGCGTCTTACGCCTTCAAGGAACACCTGTTGAGGCCCCCAGACCTCAATGCCTTTCCTGACCCGGGTAATCCCCGTGTAGATAAGTTCCCTGGTCACCACGGGGGAATCTCTGTCCGGCAACAAGAGCAGGGCCTTTTCAAACTCGGATCCCTGGCTTTTGTGGACCGTCAAGGCAAAGGCGGTCTCATGCTCAGGCAGCCTTACCGGGGAGAATTTTCTCACCGTACCGTCCGCGGAGAGAAAGTGGGCGCATAGGTCAGGGGCCGGGCCCGCATCCGGCAGCACGAGGCCTATATCACCGTTAAAAAGCCCAAGGTTATAGTCATTCCTTGTAATGAGCAGGGGCCGTCCCCGGTACCATTTGCCCCCCCCGCCTATAAGGTGGGCCTCTCTCAAGATCCGCTCCACGAGGTCGTTGAGGGCCGCGGCCCCATAAGGGCCGCGTCTTAAGGCGCAGAGGATTCGAAATTGATCAAAGAGACGAAAGGCCGCAATGGGATCCGTGGTTTCCAGGTAGGTCTTGTAGCCTTCCAGGACCGCCTTTCTCAGGGCCTTGAACAGGGCCCCGCGCACCGGGAGTGGCCTTAAAACAATATCATTATATCTCTCTTTCTCCATGATTTCCAGGGCCAAGGTCCCCTGGCCCTGGTTGATGGCGGCGGCCGCCGCCCCGATACCGCTCCGGCCTCCAAAGCGGAAGCTCTCTCTCAGCTCTACTACACAGTCCTGGATGCCTGGTTCCACCCCGGGGCGACCATCGGCCACGGGAGGGACACAACCCGTTATCGCCTGAATCCTTTTGACCAGCGATGCGGAAAATCCGTGGGACCGGCCCGTATCGCATATGTCCCCAAGCACGGAACCGGCCTGGACCGAAGCCAATTGATCCTTGTCCCCCAAAAGGATGAGACGGCTGTGACCGGGCAGGGCCTGAATCAGTTTGGTCAGGAGGGCCAAATCCACCATGGAGGCCTCGTCCACCACGGCCATATCAGCAGAGAGGGGGTGTTCCCTGTGGTGGCGAAAATAGGGGGACCCGGGTAGGGCGCCCAGGAGGCGGTGGAGGGTAGAGGCCTCTATGGGGATGGCCTCCCAAAGGGTCGTTTGCGTGGACAAACCCTCCCTGCCCTGCTTGACGGCCTCCTGCAATCGGGCGGCGGCCTTGCCTGTGGGTGCGGCCAGGGCGATACTCAGGGGTTTGCCCTTTTCTTGTTCAAGGACCAAGGCCAGAATCTTGGCAATAAGGGTGCTTTTTCCCGTGCCCGGGCCGCCGGAGATGACCGCAAAGCGGTTCAACACCGACACACAGGCCGCCACCTTTTGCCAGTCTGTTTTCTTTCCCTCGGAACCGGGAAACAGCCTTGAGAGCCCTCGGGCCAGAAGGGGGCCGTCCAGATCCTCTAAGGGGGAGTAGGCGCGGGCCTTGATCCCTTGGGCCAGGCTCCTTTCATAATCCCAGTACCGGTAAAGGTAAAGGCGGTTCTCTTCATCCAGGATAAGGGGTTTGAATTCCCCAGGCCTTCCTACCACCTCACTGGGCAGGAGCCGTTTAATCCATTCATTCACGGGGGGACAGAAAAGGGCCTCCTCCCCAAGGGGGTCCGGGACCAGGGCCTGTCCGGCCACAGTAGAGAGGTCCAGGCAGACATGTCCTTCTGAAGTGGCACGGCTTGCCAGGGCTGCGGCGAGGAAGAGGGCGCCATCAGCCTTTTCCGAAAACTTGGACATGAGCCGTGCAAAGTGGATGTCCACTTCTGTAAGCCGGCCCTCATCCCTGAGGCCTTGTATGGCTTTTTGATCCAGGTCCATGAGCGGTTTGGTGTAACCTACCAGAGGCCGAAGGCGGCTGCAAGGGGTTATCAAGGCCCCTGATCCAGGGACACATGCAGGCAGTTGAAAAAAGGGGGGGCCTGCTGTATCCTGAAAATTAAATGCGAAATATTCTATGGAGGTGGAGAAATATGGCCGAAGTCACCCTGGAAGAGAAATACCAACGGGCCGCCCAGGTGATTTGCAGACAGGGCACCGTACCCTTCCCTGTCAATGAGACCACCCTTTCCATCCTAAGACTGGTGATTGAGGATGATGAGGAAGAGCTGGATTTTATTGAAGCCTTCAGGGACCAGCCCTCCCAGGTGATGGACCAGTTGAAAGCGTCGAGCGGATTGCCGGAAGAAAAGATTGAACAACTCACAAACAGCCTTGCCAAGAAGGGGCTCCTCTTCAACCAGCCCAACTCGGCTGGGGTCATGGTGTATCGCCTCCTTCCCCTCATGACTGTGGGCTTGATGGAGTATACCTTTATGGGGGAGCTCAAGGGGGATGAGAGGGAGCAGGCCTTGGCCGGGCTCTTTGAGAGGCTCTTAAAGGAGGTCCGGGATCAGGTCCAGGACAATTACGACGCCATGGTCCCCCTTTTTGAGGGGGCCCCGCCCGTAGATCGGACGGTGCCAGTGCGGACCACGGAGGAGGGCAAAGCGATCAAGGTGATCCCGGTGGACCGCGGCGTGGAAGTGCCTGACGAGGTCATCTTGCCCAGCCAGAGTGTGGAGGAGATTATCCAGAAGTTTGATGATATTGCCGTGGGCCGGTGTTTTTGCCGCCAGCGGCGAAAGATGCTGGGAGAACCCTGTGCCACTGATGCACCGGTGATGAACTGCTTTACCTTCGGCAAATCGGCCCGGCACACGGTGGCCCAAGGATTTGCCCAGAAAGTCACCAAAGAGGAGGCCCTCGGGATCATGAAAGAAGCGGAAGAGGCGGGCCTGGTTCACAAGGCCTTTCATCCCAACTCAAAGGTGGCCAGACCGGAGACAAGCATCTGCAATTGCTGCAAAGACTGTTGCGACACCCTGAGGGTGTGGCGTGACGGGGCCTTGCCCCTGGTTAATTCCACCTATTACCTGTCGGTTATCGACCAGGAGTCCTGCACGGGCTGCGGCGTCTGTGTCGAGCGGTGTCCTACGGAGGCGATAGAGATCAACGAAGACGGTGTCGCTCAAAGGGATGAGAACGCCTGCTTCGGGTGCGGCGTCTGTGCCCGTTTCTGCCCGGAGGAGGCCATTTCCCTGAAAGAAGGTTTAAGGCGGGTCTTTATCCTTCCTCCCCGATTGCGTGGGGGTGCCGAGAACCGGGAATTTTGATGGTGGATTTGGGGGGGGGACATGAGCCCTCCGGTTATTTCATGCGGTAGGTAATGAGGCCGTGGGAGGGATCATAGGGGGAGACGCGGACCTGGACCTGGTCGCCCACCATGACCTTAATGCGGTGCTTTTTCATTCGTCCTGAAAGGCGCCCGTTCACGGTGAGGTCATTATCACAGTGGACTTCCATGATCCCGGGGCCCAGAATCCTGGTGACTCTGCCTTCCAGTTGGATGAGATCTTTTCGACTCAAGGGGACCTTTATATGCCTTTTCCCGGAGGGACACAGGAAAAAGCCGAACCATGGGGACAAAAAAAGCAGAGGCGCCTATTTCCTGAAAGCCCCTCCGCTTAGAGTAATAAGCAATCCTTGAAGTTACTCAAATTCCACCTTGAAAGTCAAGAAAAAAAGAAGGTTTAAGGACAGGGCATGAATGTCAGGGTCCCGGCGCCGTAACACTGCTCAAACTCGCGGTTTGTCCGGTCAAAATCCAGCCGGGTCTGAACGATGGTGCCGCTGAGGGTTGCCAGATCAAGCCGGATCTGCGCCACCCCCATATCCACCCACTGGCTGAGAGAGTGCTCCTGACCGATGCTGACCGTAAATATGAGCCCGTTTCCGATGATCATGCCTGATCCCCCGAAGACCGGAGGCCGATCCCCATTGGGCATCTCCGCGGTTCCCTGAAGGGTAAAATGCTTCCCCCCCAGGTAAGTGAGAACCGCCCTGACCATGATCGGGTTTTCGGTGACCGGGCCGTCTTGGTCTTCCGTGATCAAGACCTGCCAGCAGAATTCGCCCAGTACGATGGGCCGGAACCCTTGGGCTTGAACCTGTTTGAGCCCACCCAAGCAGAGGATCAGGGTAATGAAGAGGGCGCTTTTCCAGAGAATTCCTATGACTTTCATGTCTTTTGCCCCCTGGTCTTTATCAAGAATTAAAATGCCTTTGCTTGCTCGCAAGAAGCTACTAAAAGCGGCTTCGGAGGTCAAGGGTCTGCTCCCCCAGGCTTGAGGTCCGTGATCGAACCAATCGGATCATCAAGACGGTCTGAAGGGCGGAGAGAACCACGAAATAGCCGATCCAAAAAGGCATTCCCGCCCACTGGGGCTGGGTCTTGCCCCAGGCCCAGAAGTCCAAAGAAAGGAGGAAGACACCCAGGAGCATATAGAAGTAAGGATCCCGGAGCCACCCGGGAACAGCCAACGCAATTTCCCGCCGCAGGAGCAGCCCGTGTACTCCCAGATACACGCCGAAAGAGACCACCATGACCGGCACAACCGGCAAAAAGCCGCCCGTGGGGAGGACCTTGAAATAATAGAGGACCATCAATGCCTCGCCCGACAGGATGGAAAGGATGGCGGGCAGGGCTCGAACGCGCTTTAGATAGAGGCCAAAGAGGACGGTAGGAAAGAGCACGGCGAGACCGGTAAAGGTCTGTGTGGCGATGCGGAGGATGGTGGCGGGCGGGTTGTAGGCCAGGGCCAGCCCGGCAAGGCCCAAAAAGATGACAAACACCCTGCCGGTGATATGGCCCTGTATGGTTTTCCCAGAAAGGAGAGGAACCACGTCCTGAGTGAAGATGGAACTCAGGGTGAGGAGTTGGGAATCCATGGTAGACATAAGGGCCGCAAGGCCGCAGGCGATGACCATGGCGGACATGACATCCCCCGAGACCAGGGTGATCACCATGGGGAGGATCCGGTCGGCCTCCTTGCCCACCAGGTCCGGGAAGGAGAGGCGACCCATGACCCCCACGGCGATGGGCAAAAAAAAGATGACCGTGCACACCAGGGGGTAGAGCAGCATCATCCTGGAGATGGTGTTCTCGCTTTTGGCGGAAAAAAACCTCTGAAATAACTGGGGGAACATGGGATCACAAAAGAACCAGAGCATCATGAAACTGAACCAGATGCCCAGGGAATACTTTCCCAGTCCTCCGGGCCGTGAGAACAGATCCGGGTTCAAGGTCATGACTTTCTGGTTTGCGGCCACAAAACCGCCGTGGTGGCCCGCGATCAGGAAGAGGGATATGGCGAGAAGGACCACCATGAGCACCCCCTGAAAGAGGTCGGTCCAGGCTACGGCCCTTAGCCCGCCTCTTAGGGTGTAGACCATGATGATTCCCGTCACCAGGAGGCATCCCTGAAAATAGGGGAGGCCGATGAGGGCCTCCAGGGCGTATCCGGCGGCCATGGGCTGGAGGGCCAGGTAGGGAATGGTAAACACGATCATGACCAGGGCGAAGATGAAGGAGAGAAAAGGGCTCCTGTAGACGGAGCGTATCATCTCAGGAGGCGTTACGGCACCATAGTGTTGACCCGCCCGCCAGACCCTTCGGCCGATGATCCAAAAGGAGAGGGCCATAAAACCCGTGCCAAAGCCCATGATGGGAAAGAATGCGTAGCCGTCTCGATATCCCGCCCCGGATGTTCCAAACACGGTAAAGGCGGAGAAATTGGTGGCCACCATGGTGCCAAGCAAGACCCAGGTGCCCAGTCTCCGGTTTGCCAAAAAATACTGCTCCGGCGAGGATTTCCAGCGGGTTCTCGCGATAAACCCGATGAGGAGTACCACAAAGAAGTAACAGCACAGCACCATGACCCTCACGTTCATATCTGACTTACCCTCGCTTCTGTTCTCCGGCACCAAAGCAAAAAAGCCACCCCAAAGTCGGGATGGCTTACGCCTGGCATAACTTTGCACCGCAGATTGAACCCGTTTGACGGCGCATCCTAAACGTTGGGGATCACCCTGTCAAGGGGCAAGTGCTCACCCTGATCCACCGTCAAGATGTCATCTGCCCTTCGGCAGGCTCAGGGCCCTGAGAAACATCGAAGGGCCGTTCGACGGGCTCATGGACGGTGGTCCAGGAGGGCCTTTCTCAGTGAGGCCAGGAAGGAGGGGGAGGGAAGAGCCCTGTAAATACCGCAAGAGGGGTCCCTTTCAGGGTCCACTCCTCGGAGAAAGATATAGTAAACCCCCCCGAAGTGCTCTTCATACCGGTACCCGGGCAGGCGCTGCCTCAGGTATTGATCCAGGGCCAGGGTGTAAAGGGTGTACTGGAGGATGTAGAATTCCTCTTTCATGACCACGGCCAGGGCCTCGGGGTGGTAGTCCTCCAGCCGGTGGCCCAGAAAATTGGATTTCCAGTCCACCAGAAAGAACCGGCCTTCCCATTCAAAGACCAGGTCCATGTAACCCCGCATGAATCCCCGGGTGGGGGATAAACGGAGACGGTCCATCTCCTCGGACAAGCCGTGTATCCCAGGGCCGGTCTCTTGTCCAAAAAGGTGTTGAAGCCCCTGAAGGGTGACCTTTTTTAGGGGAAAGGTGAACTCCAATTCGTTAAGGCGGGACCTGGTGGAGATCCTGGCAAGGCGCAGACCCTTGTGCCGCGGGTCCAGGGGCGCGGAAAGGACCCGCCGGAGCATGGCCCTCACGGCCTGGACCCATTCAAGGTCGTAACCGTAAGCCCCCAGCCTGTCGGCCACCACATCCCTGATGGGGCCCTCGTCCGTTTCGGTAAAATCCAGGTGTTCCATGATTTCGTGCAGACAGGTGCCTGCCTTGGTCCCCTTAGGAAAGGTGAATATATCCCGAGGGGTGCCTTCATCCATGACCAGGCCCGGCTCCTCAGTGCGATCGGCCGCGCGGGTGTCCCGATCCGCCCATTCTGCAAGGTGAGGCCTGTCTGCAATCAGGGAGGAAAAGCTTGAGATACGCCAGCTTCGGTTGATAGCCCCTCTAAAAGGGCGGGAGGCCAGCTCCGGTGCCTTTTCCGGGTGAGGGCTCATGGGCCGCCCGGATTCCAGGGGCAGGGATGAGACCCTGATGGATCCTTGGGCCCTGGTGGTCAGGGATGCCAGGTCTCGCCGGAGGGTCTCATCCTCCAGTTTTTTAAAGGCCCGGCCCAGGGCCTGGACCATATGGTCTTCCTTCCACACGTCGGGCTTATGGAGGAGATAGGCCGGGGCCGAGGTTTCCGCCTCGTTGAAACGGCCCCAGACCAGGTAGGCGAGGTTCTCGGCCCGGGTGAGGGCTACATAGAGGAGCCTGAGGTTTTCCGAAAGCCATTCTTTTTCGGCCTGTCTGCGGTTCCGGTCCCTGTTCTCGGATCCCAGATCCAGGGTCAGCGTCATATGGTGGCCCTGATCATGAAAGGTAAAGGGATCTGTTTTGCGCCTGATCCTGGCGCCCTCCCAGGCAAAGGGACAGAATACCACCGGAAATTCGAGTCCCTTGCTCTTGTGAATAGTGAGGATCTTGACCGCATTGGCATCGCTCTCCAGCCGGAGTTGGTGCTCCTCCCGGCGACGGGTACGGGGATCGCGCTGCTCGGCCAGCCATTTGATGAGCCTGCCCATACCGGACCTTTTTTGAAGAGAGACATGTTGAAGCACTTCAGAGAGATGGAGCAGGTTGGTGCATCGGCGCTCACCGTAAGGTATCGACATGAGGCGGGGCAGGATCTCTTCGTGGACGAGAAACTGCCTGAACATGGGGATAAAACCTTGATTATACCATAGGATCCGATAGCCCTCGAAGGTGGTAATCCACCGCTCCCACCGGTCTGCATCCTCCAAGAGGCGTTCCATCTCCTCGCCTTTTACGCCCAGCATGGGGGTGCACAGGGCCGCCTTGAGGCGGCCTTCGTCGCGGGGTTCTGCTATGGCCGAGAGAACCCTTTCCATTTCCAGGGCCTCAGCGGTGTCAAAGAGATTGCCCGTGCTGTAAAGGACACTGGGAATATGAAGGACGGAGAGCGCTTTCTGGATGTCTTGGGCGTCTTTGTTTTTGCGCGTCAAAACGGCGATATCCTTTTCCCGGAGGGGGCGCCCGCCCAGCAGGGTCTGGTGGTCCCGGGCGGAGGCGAGGAGACTGGAGATCTCTCCGGCCACGGCCTTGGTGATGAGGGGGGTGGCCTGTTCTTTGGTTATAGCCTTGGACGGTTCCCCTTGGGGCTCCACAAACCACAGGGTCAAGGCGGGTGGGGTGCGGCCGTGTAAGGACAGGGTTTCCTGTTTTTTCCCCCGGGCCGGGATCACCCCGTGGTAGGGAATATCTTCGTAAACAAAGGGTCGTTCCGGGGTCGAAAACAGGGTGTTTACCGCCGCAATGAGCCCTTTTTCGGAACGCCAGTTTTCCTGAAGGCTATAGGGCTCGGGGATCCGGCTCTTGGCCTTGAGGTAGGCGAAGATATCCGCCCCTCGAAACCCGTAAATGGCCTGTTTGGGGTCCCCAATGAGAAAGAGAAGTCCCTTTTTGGACCCGAAGACCTTGTGGAATATGGCATATTGAAGGGGGTCGGTGTCCTGGAATTCATCGATGAGGGCGGCCTTGAACTTGCGCCTTATGGCCCGGGCCAGGCTCACACCCGTGGGTGCCTTAAGGGCGTGGTGCATGCGGAGGAGGAGGTCGTCAAAGGACAGGAGGTTTTTCTCTTCTTTTCTCCTGGCCAGTTCGGCCCGGGCATAATCAAAGAGGGCGACTTTCAGGCCCAGGACCCGTCTCTGGAAGCCGGCGGCCATGGCCTCTTCTCTGTCCTTTAGGGTCTCGCACTGCTCGAAAAAGGGATGAAAAGGTGGGACATGGCCTTTTTTGGTGGCCTCCTGGATGACCCCGGCCGTGAATTTTTCAAACCCCTGGAACAGGGAAGACGCCTCTCCCCCTGAGGCGATATAAAGGTCCATGGCCTTGATCCAGAGGGGGATCTTGTGAAGGCCGTATTTGACCCTGCTAAGCCCCTTGTCCGTGGAGAGGATCCTTTCAATGTCCTCCCTCGCCTGGGGCCAGACCTTCTCGATATCTGAAAAGGCCGTCCTGTAAGCTTTTTCCTCCGGGGAGGTGTCCGGTATGGGGACCCGGGGGAGCACTCTCAGGAAGGGCTGCCCCGTTCGGTTTGAGAGGAGGGCCAAGAGGCTTGCAGGGGTCAAGCCGTTTGCCAGGGCAAAGCGGACAAAAAGGGGTGAGGCCCTGGTGAGATGAAGGCGCCAGAAATCCTCCACAATTTCCTGTTTGAGATCCTCCTGGTCAGGCAGCAACGCCGTATCAAAGGGATTGGCGCTTTCAAAGGCGTTTTCATGGAGCATGCGGGCGCAAAAGCCGTGGATGGTATGGATGGCGGCCTGATCAAAGGTCCGGATGGCCTCCAAGAGCCTGGTGCGGGCCCCGGCCGGATCCGGGATTGTGGCCCATAGCTCATCCAGGAAGCCGTGGGCCCTGCTGCCGGAGAGGAAGGCGTCCAGGGCCTGCCTGAGCATGGTGCGGATCCGGTCTTTTAGTTCCTCTGTGGCCGCCTCGGTGAAGGTGACCACCAGGATCTGTTCAACGCCCAGACCCTTTTCCAGGATAAGCCGAAGGTAGAGCCCGGTGATGGTATAGGTCTTGCCCGTGCCTGCGCCGGCCTCGATAAGATGGGTGCCTTCAAGGGGGGTCGTGGCGAGATGGAAGGGCCTGGTCTCCATGGTGTTTATCCGCCTCTAATCTCATTTTGGTGTTCCAGGAGGGGAGTGAAGACCTCCCTGGCCAGGTCGAAAAAGGGCCGGCCCAAGGGATCCACATCACTGAAACAGAGTTGAAAGTAGGGGTCTTTCCCCTCCCCCGGTGTATAGTCATTTCCGGACCATTGGGCCTGACTTTTTTGAACGGCCTCCTCAAAGGACAAACCACGAAGGGAGAGCTCGGCACATTTAAGGGAGGATCGGGGAAAAAAGGGGAGGGGCGTTGAAAGTCCTTTGCGGTAGGCCTGAAGGAGGACCTCCAGGATTTCCCTGCCGTGGTCTACGGGCCTGTATTCCAGAGCCTTCCAGACCTTTTCCGGAGGCGACCCCGCATCGAGCGCCATGAGCATGCTCGTCTTTGGATAGGCGGCCGGGGCCCCCGCATTGAGAAGCACATGGTAAATCCAGGTCCTGAGCCGATCCCCGGCCTTGATGCCGCCGTAGCGGTACAGGAGCAGTCTATCCGGATACACGGGCTGGATCTTCCCGGTGATCCGGAACCCGCAGGCCTTTATGTCCACGGGCAGAGGCTCAAGAGGAGGGGCCTTGAGGTAACCGGCCGTGTGGGCGGCAAAGTGTCCGATATCCTGGGCCATGCGTTCAAAAAGAGACTTTCCCACGGTGCCGTGGGGAAGGTCGCCGGAGGCACGCTTGAGGGGGAAAAGGGGGTCCAAAGGCTGGCCGGATAGCCCCTTTTCCAACAGGTCCTGTCCCATCCGATACCTGTCCAGCCCCTTAAGGTCAAAGGGCTCTCTGGGTTCCAGTAGCACCTCCCTGTCTCTCAGGTAGATACCGAGGCGCCGGTTGAGCAGGTACCGGACCGGATTGGCGAAAAAGCGGCACAAATCATCTAAGTCCAGCGACTCCCATGACGGGTCCGGCACGGAGAGGCCCCGGGAGATGAAAGGGACCGGGGGGTCCGGGGCCTGGACCAGGCGGCGGGCCGCTCTGGCGTTGGTTTGAGAATAGCTGTAAAACCTCTCGTTTCCCCTGAAGTATTCCGGGTGGAAGGCCTGGAGATGATGCCTGGTCACCAGGGCTTCCCGCACGGGGGTCGGACCGGGCGAGACGGCCTGTTCGATGTAGTCTATGAGCTCGCTCACGAGAACAGAGGGAGGAATGGGGCTGTTGTCCTGGATGCTTTGCCCCACATAACTGATATAGAGCCGGTCCCGGGCCGAGAGGAGAGACTCGAGAAAGAGATAGCGGTCGTCGTTGCGGCGGGAACGGTCGCCCCGCCTGGGGTGTAGGCTGATGAAGTCAAAACCCAATGGCTTGGATTGTCTAGGGTAGGCGTTGCTGTTCATGCCCACCAGGCAAATGACCTTGAAGGGGATGCTACGCATGGGGAGCATGGCGCAAAAGGTGACGCCCCCGGCAATAAAGCCCAGGCCATAGCCCCTTGTCTCCAGGGAACGTTCCAGATGCCATCGCACGGTGCGGATGTCCAGGACCTCATGGAAGCCTGCGGCCTCCTCCGTTTCACCCAGCCCATGCAGGGCACGGGCCAGGGCTTCCATGTCCCTCTCGGAGTCCTCATCAGGGCTGAAGAAGGTATCCAGAATCTCGGAGAGGGCCTGAGCCCACTCCTGAAGACGCCGGGGCCGGCCCAGGCCCGGTATGTGCACAAAGAGGCGGTGCGTAAATTCCAGGAATCTGCCCAATAGCCCGGCCTCCTCTCCCTCCAGGTCATCATAGGGGAGCACGCCCTTGAAAAGACGTCGGCCCCTGCCCGGCAGGGCATACCCCAGGAGGAGCCTTTCCAGGCCGGACTCCCAGGTATGTTCCCCAAAGGCCGGCAGGCCCTGTTGGGCCCGGTGTTTCTTGTTCAAACCCCACCGGATGCCGGTTTCTTTCACCCACCTGTGTATGCGTTCCAGTTCGGCGCCGGTGAGGGAGAACCTGCGGCGCACCGAGGGGGATTCCAGGAGGGAGAGTACCCGGGGGGCCTCAAAACGGCTCTCGTAGAGATCGAGAAACCCCAGGAAGGCGTCCACCACCTCGCTCTCTCTTTGGAGCCGGCGGTCTGCGATGGTGAAAGGAATCCTTTTGGCATCGTCTTGGGGCAGGTCAAATACGGCTTGAACGTAAGGGGCGTAGGCTTCAATATCCGGGGCCATCACCAGGATATCCCCGGGTTCCAGAAGGGGGTCTTGTTCAAACATATGCAGGAGCCGGTCCTTGAGCACTTCCATTTCCCGCATGGGGCTGTGACAGGCGTGGATCTGGAAGGTGGTATCCCCAGGAGAGAGAGGGAGCCTTTTTTCTCCCGGGCGGGTCCGGTCCTGGAGGTTAAGGATGTCGGACTGGATGGCGGCAAGGAGTGTTTCCCGGCCGGGATCCTGGAAACAAGGAAATTCTTGACAGGGGAATTCGTTTACCAGGTCAAAGAAATCCCGTCCCAGGGTCCCCATGGATGCCAGGAGGGGATTTCCCCGTTCCAAATGGAGGTCCTCCACGGCCTGTCGTCCCTGGCCAAGGGCCGGTGCCCTTTTTCTGGTCTCATGGTCTGAGAGGATGTCCCCCCAGTACTCCTGACAGGGGTTCAACAGGAAGAGGTTTACCGTCACGAATCCGGAGAGGGCGGCCAGGATCTCCATATGAAACCGGGGGAGGGCGGATATTCCAAAGACCGAGATCCGCTGGGGGAGGTCCTCCAGGGCGTTTTGTGCTCGGGCCTTTTGGAGGAAGGTCCTGGCCTGGGCCAGGCGATGGACCGGACCTGCCTCGGAGACCAGCGCTCGCCACAGGGCGGCTTGCCAGTGTTCAGCGCGGCCCTGTTCCCAGGAAAAGACCATTTGGGGCCGGAAGATGAGATACTGGTCCAAGGTGTCTGCAATGCGATGGGAGAGCTGAAGCCTCTTAAGGGCATCGGCCGGGTCTCCGAGATAGTGCCTGAGTCCTTTAAAGGCGGGCTTTTCCAGACAGGAGGGAAGGAGCCTCGCAATGCGCCAGGTCATGATTTGAGGCTCAAAAGAGGAGACCTGGGGGACCTCGGGCAGGGCCCTTGAGAAGGTTTCCTGGACAAAGCGGTTGGGAAAGGGAAAGCGACAATGGGCACACACACCGTGGTTCCGGGCCAGGGCCAGGCGCACCCAGCGCTCCATCCCCTTGCTCTGGACCACAATGATCTCCGGCTCAAAGGGGGAAGACAGGGGATTTTGCAAGGTCTCCGCCAGCTTCCGGCCGAGGATTTCCAAGCGATTGCTGGTATAGAGTCTGATTCCTGGTCCTTCCGTGCCCATTGGTCAAGAAGACATGGATTGGTCGTGTCCGGTCCGGCCCCTGGTGCGAACCACTGCCTGGTACAGCTCTTTTGCACGAAAGGAACTGCGCACAAAGGGGCCGCTGGCCACCTTCAAAAAACCCATGGTGAGGGCTGTCTCTTTCCAGGCCGCGAATTCCTCGGGTGGGATGAAGCGCTCCACAGGCAGATGGGCCTTTGAGGGTTGGAGATATTGGCCCAAGGTGAGCATTTCACAGCCCGTCTCCAGGAGATGGCCCAGGGCCTGTCGGATTTCTTCAGGGCTTTCCCCCAGACCCAGCATCAGCCCTGATTTGGTAGGGATGGCCGGGGCCATGTGCCCGGCCCGGAGGAGGAGCTCCAGAGACCGCCGGTAAAGGGCTTCAGGCCGGGCCCTGGGGTAGAGGCGCTCCACGGTCTCGAGGTTATGGTTCAGGACATGGGGCCGGCCCTCCAAAACCGTTAAAAGGCCCGCTTTATCACCCCGGAAATCGGGGATGAGGACCTCTACGGAGGCCCGGGGGATCCGGGTCCGGACGGCCTCGATGGTTTTCCTGAACAAATGGGCGCCGCCGTCGGGGAGATCATCCCGGGTGACGGAGGTGACCACCACATGGTCCAGCCCCAGGGCCCGGGCCGCTTCCGCCACCCTGGCCGGCTCTTCGGGATCGGGCGGCCCCGAGGGGCCCGAGGCTACGGCACAAAACCGGCAGTTGCGGGTGCACCGGGGACCCAGAATGAGAAAGGTGGCGGTCTGCCGGGAGAAGCATTCCCACAGGTTGGGACACTTGGCCTCTTGGCACACCGTGTGAAGCCCGCGCCGGCCCAGGAGTGTCCTCACCTGTTGATAATGGGGCCCCTTGGGAAGGCTTTGCCGAAGCCATCGGGGCTTGCCCTTTTTCGCCTTTGTTCTTAACTGGGCCATGGTGTTTTTCCTTGATTCCTTCCCCGGCCCTCAGGTCGTTGCCTCACCCTTGTCTCCCAAAGACCGGGCCAGTTCTGAAAGCCGGGCCTCTCTCAATTCAACGGCAAAGGCCCTTTTCATGTGGACCTTGAGGGCTTTAAGGACCTGGTCCATGGGGAGGGCGCGGCCACGCTCCCGTTCCATGGAGGTGGCCTTGACACCCTGGAGGCCGCAAGGGTTGATCCACCCGAAGGGGCTGAGTGAAACGTTGACGTTAAGGGCCATGCCGTGGAAAGAGATTCCCCGGCGGAGGGCAATACCAATGCTGCCCAGCTTCTCCCCCCCTACCCACACCCCTCTGTTCCTGGAATCCCTTTGCGCCTTGATTCCCCAATCAGAAGCGGTTTGAATCATGATCTCTTCGAGCCCTTCAATATACTCAAGCACCCCGAGCCTGGCCAGGCGAAGGTCAATTATGGGGTAAGCCACGACCTGCCCCGGCCCATGATAAGTCACGTCCCCGCCCCTTTCTATATGTACCAGGTCAACGCCCTTTTTTTCAAGGAGGCTTCGGGGTACGGTCACATTCTCCAGCCCGCCCCTGCGCCCCAGGGTAAAGACAGGGGGGTGTTCCACCCACAGGACCACGTCCCTGTCCAAGGCCCCTTGTTTTCTCGCCGTTACCAGCCGAACCTGGAGGCCCCATGTGTCCCTGTAAGGCCTCACCCCCAAGTCAAGCGACAACCATTTACGGGTGGGGCTCTCCGGGATGGGGTCTTCTGGGTGTGCTTTATTGGCGGTCACTGTGGATCAACCCCCTTCTAAAAAATCCCTAAGGGCACGGTCTCGACCCTTGGAACTAGGGGGACGATTTTGGAAAATAAACGGTCTCACAGGGTTTGGGCGGAAGCCTGAGCCGCTTGAGGCCGATTTCCGCGACCTGGGAGATGGGGTCGTACATCTGGGAGACAGGCGGGTTGTAGGAGAGCTCGGCATCCATGAGGTCATAGAGGTCCATGCCCCCGTGAATGGCCAGGGCAAAAAGATTGATCCTCCAGCCAGCACCCTCTTCCCCCACAGCCTGGGCCCCCAGGATCCTGCCACTGCCGGCATCCACCACCACCCTGAGGGTGACTTCCTTGGGACAGGGCATGTAATGGGGCCGTATCTCCCGGGTGGTGGATACGGCCTTGGCGTCATATCCCAAATCCTGTGCCCCCTGAAGGGTATATCCCGTGGATGCGATTTCGAGACCGCCCACCACTGTGAGAAAGGTATTAAGGGCCCCGGGATAAACCGTGTGGCCTCCCGCCGCGTTGACGCCCGCGGTCATGCCCTGACGATAGGCCGAAGTGGCAAGCTGCATGGTGGTGGCCGTGCCGTCGATCCGGGAATGGGTCTGTACCAGGTCTCCGACCGCATAGATGTCCTTTACGGATGTCTCCATGCGGTTATTGACCAGCACCGACCCGTCCTTGACGGTGACACCTGAGCCCTGGGCCAGGGCCGTATTTGCCCGCATGCCCACGGCCATGACCACGATGTCACAGGGCATGGTCTCCCCCCCGATCTCCACGGATTCCACCCTCTCGGTGCCGTTGATTCGGTCCAGGCCCTGGCCGAAAAGGACCTTGATGCCCAGTTTTTCCAGGTGTGCCACAATGAGCTTGCCCATGGGCGGGTCCAGATTGCGGGGAAAAGGGGGCGGGGTCCTTTTGGTGACGGCCACATCCAGGCCAAGGACCTTCAAGGCCACGGCCACCTCCAGACCGGTGGCGCCCCCGCCTACCACGACGGCACGCTTCATGGTGGGGCGCCTGGCCGCGTCCAGGAGGGCCTTGGAATTGGTCGGGTCCGATACGAAATGAACCCCCTTTCCGGAAAAGGCCCGGGCTCCGGCAACCGGGAGCGTGATGGGGGATGCACCGGTGGCCAGGATGAGGGCATCGTACGGGGCGTCTTTTTCTCGGCCTGAGAGGAGATCCCGCACCATAACGACCTTTCGGGCCGGGTCCACACTGAGCGCTTCATGGTGGAGGCGTTTGACGAGGCGGTTTTTTATTTCAGGGACCTGGTACTTGAGGGCCTCAAAGTCCCTGACCACCCCCTCAATGGCAAAGGGAAGGCCGCAAGGGGAGAATTGATCAAATTCGCGTTTTTCAATGAGGGTGACCCGGCATCGCCGGTTAAAGCTGAGGGCGCTCTTGGAGGCGTAAAGGCCCCCGGCCCCGAGTCCCACAATTACGATTTCTAAGGCCTGTTCCTGGGCCATGGGTCTTACCTGCTCCTATTCCAGATGAATTGAACCTAAAATGCTCCTATCCTGCAAGACAGGGCTTGCGGGCGGCGGTCACCTCGTCAAGACGCCTGACCTTGCACTTCCTGGGAGCTTCATGGAGCAGGTCCGGATCTTCCTCGCCCTCCTTGACGATGCGCTTCAAGGCCTCAATGAAACGGTCCAGGTCCTCCCGGGATTCTGTCTCGGTGGGCTCCGCCATGATGGCGCCATGGACCACCAGAGGAAAATAGACCGTAGGGGGATGAAATCCGTAGTCCATGAGGCGTTTGGCCATGTCCAGGGTCGTTATCCTGGCCTTTTGCTGGTGCTTGTCGGAAAACACGCATTCATGCATGCAAGGCCGGTCGTAGGGCAGATCAAGGGTCCCTTTGAGTCGCTCCTTGAGGTAGTTGGCGTTGAGTACGGCCAGCTGGCTGGCCCGTTTGAGGCCTTGGGCTCCCATGGTCCGGATATAGCTGTAGGCCTTGACCATAACTCCGAAGTTGCCGTAAAAGGCCCCCATTTTACCTATGGATTGAGGGAAATCATGGGACAGGGCGTATCTGCCGGACCGCTCCACCATGCGGGGCACCGGCAGAAAGGGTTCAAGGGCCTCTTTGACACACACCGGTCCGGCCCCGGGGCCCCCGCCCCCGTGGGGGGTGGAAAAGGTCTTGTGGAGGTTCACGTGCATGACATCCACGCCCATGTGACCCATCTTGACCATGCCCATGAGGGCGTTAAGATTTGCCCCGTCACAGTAGACCAGCCCCCCCTTGTCATGGACGATTTGGGCGATCCTCTCAAGCTCTTCTTCAAAAAGGCCCAGGGTATTGGGGTTGGTCACCATGATCCCGGCGGTTTCTTCATCCATGACTTGGGCGATCTCCTCTGCGGAGAGGATGCCCCGGTCGTTGGATTGGACCGCCACAGGACGGTAGCCGCACAGGGCCACGCTGGCCGGATTGGTCCCATGAGCCGTGTCCGGCACGATGATCTTGGAACGGGGCGTACCCTGACGGTGATGATAAGCATGGATCAGGAGCATGCCGGCCAGTTCCCCGTGGGCCCCGGCCGCCGGCTGGAGGCTTACGGCATCCATGCCCGTTATTTCGGCCAGGTAGCGCTCAAGATCCCGCATCAAGGCGAGGGCCCCCTGGCAGAGGTCCCCGGGGAGAAGGGGATGGGCGCCGGTAAAGCCCGGAAGGGCCGCTTGTCTTTCATTGGTCTTGGGATTGTACTTCATGGTGCAGGAGCCCAAGGGATAAAGCCCTGTGTCCACACCAAAATTCCACTGGGAAAGCCTGGTATAGTGCCGAACCACATCCATTTCGCTCAGATCAGGAAAGTCCGGGCCCGGGCCTTCAACGGCCGGGTCCACGGGGAAGGATTCCACATCGCGGCGGGGCATGGAAAAGGCACGCCGCCCCTTTCTCCCCTTTTCCCAGAGCAGGGGCTCATTCAGGACAAGGCCGGTGGTGCCTAAGATGTCATTCATGGGGTGACCTCCCTGACCAGGGCGTCCAGATCCTCCCTGGATTTGGTTTCTGTAACGCAGATAAGAAAATGATCGGCCAGCTCAGGGTAGTAAGGGGCCAGAGAAAGGCCGGGGATGATCTTCTTTTCCAGGAGACGCTGGTATAGGGCCTTGGAATCTCCGAAGAATTTGACCACAAACTCGTTAAAGGTGGGGGCCTCGAAAGGCAAGACCACTCCCGCTTTCTTGAACTCGGATTTAACATGCTCGGCCTTGTCGTAATTGAGCCGGCTGAGCTCGCGCACGCCCGTCCGCCCCAGAGAGGCCATGTACATGACCCCTGCCAGGGCACAGAGACTGTTATTGGTGCAAATATTGGAAGTGGCCTTTTCCCGCCGGATATGTTGCTCCCTGGTGGCCAGGGTGAGCACAAAACCCCTTTTGCCGTCCAGGTCGGTGGTCCGGCCCACCAGGCGCCCGGGCAGGCTCCGCATGATCTCTCTTTTGGCGGCGAGCATACCCAAGGCGGGCCCCCCGAAAGACCGGGGAATACCCAGGCTCTGGCCCTCACCGGCCACGATGTCCGCGCCCTGGGACCCCGGGCTCTTTAAGAGGCCGAATGACAGGGCCTCGGTAAAGGCACTCACAAAGAGGGCCTTCTTCTCATGGGCCAGGGCCGAAAAGGCGCTGATATCTTCCACGGAGCCGAAGAAGTTGGGCGACTGAACGGCCACGGCCCCAAGGTCGTCCAGGGCCTCGAGGGCGGAGAGGTCGGTGACGCCTGTGGGCAGATAGGGCAGTTCCACAAGCTCATGCCCGGTGGGTTCCAGGTAGGTTCGGACCACTTCACGGTACAGGGGGTGGATGAGGCTGGACACGGCCACCCTGGAGCGCTTGGTGAGGCGCAGGGCCATAAGCAGGGATTCCGCCAGGGCCGTGGCCCCGTCATAGTGGGATGCCGTGGCGATCTCCATTCCAAGGAGCCGTGCGGCCAGGGTCTGGTACTCATAGATAGCCTGAAGGGTGCCTTGGCTCATTTCAGGCTGATAAGGGGTATAGGCGGTGACAAATTCGGAGCGTGATAAGAGTTGGGACACCGTGGCCGGGATAAAATGGTCGTAACTGCCGGCTCCCAGAAAGACCTTGTACTCAGGCCCGGTGGCCGCCATGCGGGACAGGGCGTCCATGTGATCATTGAGCTCCCATTCGCTCATAGGCCGGGGCAGGTCAAGGTCTTCCCTGACCCGGTGGTGCCCGGGCACCGTGTCGAAGAGGGCGTCAAGGGCCTTCACGCCTACCGCCTCAAGCATGGAACGGATGTCTTCCTCCGAATGGGGCAAATAGGGCATTTATTCCTCTCCTTTCAATTTATCCAGGCAGGCCGCGCTGGTCATGAGGCTGTCCAGCTCTGAGACGCTCCGCGGATTCACCACCACCATCCACCCGTCCCCGTAAGGGCTCTGATTCATGAGTTCCGGCGCCTCTTCCAGGGCCTGATTGACCTCCACGATCTCGCCCCCCATGGGAAGATAGCATTCGCAGACCGCTTTCACAGACTCCACAGTGGCAAAAACCTCCCCTTTTTCAAAGGCTTCTCCCACCCGGGGAAGTTCTACAAAGACAATGTCTCCCAGTTGATCTTGGGCATAGTCGTCGAGACCGACCCTGACCTTGTCGCCTTCCAGCCTGGCCCATTCGTGGTCCTCTGCATAACGGACATCATCGGGCAGGACCAATTCATTGACTTCCTTCATCGTTTTGCCTCCTTAGGGAAATTGCCGTGTCTAAATCAAAGATTCGAACATGTACCATATGCCCTTGAAGATTGCAAATCCGGGTTTGCTTGGTTCTGCTGGGTTACCATTTTAACCTTTTATGGTATAGAACAACACGTTCATATGGCGTTTAATCAGGACCTTTATGGTCGCCGTTTTATCGGGGATTTGAGTGAAACCACCAGTCGTTGGGCCACAGGCTTCCATGGTTCTGAATCAGAGCCGTTTGACCGCTTTCGCCCTTTGTGGATTCCAAGGATATGGCCCATTTCAGCGGGTTGACGAAATTTCTGACGGCTGGTATAGGAGAGATCTTTTCTCCCCGCCCTTGCCGGCGCCTAGGGCGGTCGCAAGTGCCATGGGCCATTTCTGCAATGGTGCCGGGCGCAGGGCAACAGCAAAGGAGACACACCATGATTGCACTTAAACAAACCGTTTTTCACGACCGTCACACGGCCCTGGGGGCCCATATGGTGGATTTTGCGGGCTGGGATATGCCGGTGTTTTACCCCACCGGAATCGTGACCGAGCATCTTGCCACCCGCAAGGGGGCCGGTCTCTTTGACGTATCCCACATGGGCCGCTTTATTATTCGAGGGGAGCGGGCCCTTGCCTTTCTCCAACACGTCCTGACCAACAATGCGAAGGCCCTGGATATCAGGGTGACCGGGGCCCAGTACACCCTGATCCCCAACCAGCGCGGGGGGGCCGTGGACGACGCCTATCTCTACCGTTTTGTGGAAGACGAGTACTTGTTGGTGGTCAACGCGGCGAACGCCCGGAAGGACTGGGACCACCTCCAGCAGCTCATACAGGACTTTGACCGGGTGGAACTTACAGACGTGACAGAGGACATGGCCATGCTGGCACTTCAAGGCCCTAAGTCCCGAGAGATCCTGGAAGGAATGGTGCGCTCCTCCGAACTGCCCGAACCCGTCCGAAACGCCGTGGCCACCGTAAAGGCGGCGGGAGATGAAGTGAACATGGCTCGTACCGGATACACGGGTGAACCCCTCTGTTTTGAGCTCTTCGCCCCCCGGGAACACGGTCCTCGGCTGTGGGATGAAATGGTGGCCAAGGGAGCCGCGCCGGTCGGCCTTGGGGCGCGAGACACCCTCCGCCTGGAGGCCGGTCTCCCCCTTTACGGCCATGAGCTGGGCGAGGACCCCGAGGGAAAAGAGATTCCCATCATGGCCTGTCCTCTGGCCAAATTCGCCGTGAGTTTTTCACCCCTGAAAGGGGATTCTGTGGGCCGTGCGGCCCTAAGTCGGCAGCATGAGGCCTTGAAGCGGATTCTGGAGGAAGACTATTCCCTTATCCAGGATCTGCCCCGCATGATCAAGACCGTGGCCGTGGCCGGGAGAGGAATTGCCCGTGAAGGGGCCAGGGTCTTTAGAGGGGATCGGCACGTGGGGTATGTGACAAGCGGAACCATGGTCCCCATCTGGACCATGTCGGGTGAAGGACTGGATTCCGCCCTCACGGATCAACACGCCTTGCGCTCCATTTGCCTGGCCTACCTGGACAGCCCCATCCGTGAGGGTGACGCGTTGACAGTGGAGGTCAGGGGTAAGGGGGTTGACGCCGTGGTGGTGCCTTACCACCTTCGGAGCGAGGCTCCGCCCTACGCCCGGCCCATTGTGTTTGATCATGAAAAAGCCTCCAGGGAACATCTGGAAAGAGACCTGCCCGCCAATGCCCTTCGCCTTCTGGAGAAGACCGCTGAGAACACGGTTTGGCGGCAGAAGGAGTGCATCAATCTTATCCCTTCGGAGATGACCCTTTCCCCCATGGCCAGGCTGCTCTCGGTGATGGATCCGGCCTTCAGATACGCGGAACACCGCAAATCCAAGGCCTTTTATGATGTGGATATCTTCTACTACCAGGGGACCCAGTTCATCGGAGAGGTGGAAGCGTTGCTGGAGCAGGAGATGGAGGACTTCTTGGGTTGTGAGGAGGTGGAAGCCCGTCTCATCAGCGGGCAAATGGCCAACACAGCCGTTTTCAGCGCCATGGTGGACTATATCAACCGGGGGGACCGCAGGCGGGAGCCTCTCCGGATCCGCCGGGTGATGAACAACCACATTGGAAAGGGTGGGCACCTGAGTGCCCAGCCTATGGGGGCCCTCAAGGATTATGTGGCCTTCGATCCGCGCACAGAGCGTCCGGCCGTGGTTAATTTCCCGGTGCTGACCGAGAATCCCTACAAGATGGACGTGGCGGCCACAAAGGAACTGATCGATGCCTATGACCCCGAGCTCATTATCTTGGGCAAGAGCATGATCCTCCACAAGGAACCGGTTTCAGAAATCCGCAGGTTTGTGGATGAGCAGAACAAGAATCCGGTAATCATGTACGACATGGCCCATGTATTGGGCTTGGTAGGCCCTCACTTTCAAATGCCCTTTGCCGAAGGGGCTGATTTGGTGACCGGATCCACCCACAAGACCTTTTTCGGAACCCAGAGAGGGGTGGTGGGATGCCGTTTTCAAGAACATGAAGAGCGCTATCAGCTCTGGGAGGCTCTGCGCCGGCGCACCTTTCCCGGCGCCGTGTCCAATCATCATCTGGGCACCCTGCTGGGACTGCTCATGGCCACCTATGAAATGAACCATTTTAAGGCGTCTTACCAGAGCAGGGTATTGGCCAACGCCAAGGCCTTTGCCCGGGCCTTAAAGGAGTGTGGACTGGACGTGGCGGGGGATCCGGACATTGATTTTACCGAGACCCACCAGGTGGTGGTGATGGTGGGCTACAGCCGCGGGCCGGAAATCGCCAAGCGGCTGGAGGCCAATAACATCATCTGCAACTACCAGGCCACCGCGCAGGAAGAGGGTTTTACCGCCTCCGGGGCCCTAAGGTTGGGGGTATCTGAAATGACCCGGTTTGGTATGGAACAAGGGGATTTCCAAGAGCTGGCCTTGCTCATCCACGATGTGGTCAAGAACAATGCCCGGGTGAAGGATCAGGTGAAGACGCTCAGGGGACAGTTTCAGGATCTTCACTTCTGTTTTCAGGGAAAGGAATACGAGAACCTCTTAGAGCGACTCCACCAACTCCTATAGGCGGTCCATAGGGTCCCTCTACGAGAAGGGATGGCCGGGGTAGGACGGCGTGTTCTGAGGGGCCAGATGAAAGGCCCTTTCCATGTCTTCCACCTCTTTCATCCTTTGAGGAGCGAGAAAGGTCTTGTAGATGAAATCCTTTCCCTCCAGGGGCCTGGTCATGAGTTTCTTTTCCAAAAGGGCCAGGGCCTGGATGGATTTGTCACACACCGGATAGCCCCTGTCATCCACGTAGATAAAGGGGTGGAAAGACACCTTAGAGATATTATTAATATCAACCAGTTTTATGTCTCCGTGGGCCGTGAGGATGAGGTTGCCCACCCCGGCGAGATCAGGCACCACATTGGCCTCTAAAATCATCTTCTTGATCCGGCGCACGAAGGCTTGGGCCTTGTGTCTTACCTGATGGACCCAGCCGCCGTTTGTCCAGACCGAAGCGGCTTCAGGGCCCATGCGATTCAGAATCAATTCAAGATGTGCCGCCCCCAGGGGGCTCCAAGGTTCCAGGATTTCTCCCCTCACATATTCCTGGAGGCCGCACAAAAGGAGTTCCTCCCTCCCTTCAACCGTGTAAGTGACGATGAATTCCTGAGAGTCGGCGATGGCGTCGGGCAGAAGATACCTCTGTATGACCTTTACCCGCTTGAGTTCTTCTTCCACTTGTTCCAGGCTCCTGAACCGGGTCCTAAATATCCGCAAGACCTTGTTGGGCCTGGCTCTGGGATACCATCTAAGCCCGTTTAGGAGGAGGCCCTTTTTCTCGCGTTCAACCGCCTCCGGATCCAAGATCTCCATGATATGGGAGCGCAGCCCGGCCCGATAGTGTCTTCTAAAGACATACGGGCAGGCGCTTCTGATGAAGTTTAACCCTGCCACATCCGCGTGGTCCAGGTGAGTCCTATCCCTGACATCCTCGGGCATGGGAAAGGCCGGCTTTAAAGCCTTCTAGTCACCCATCTTGGCGAGATAGTCATCCAGGAGGGTTTCGAGCTTCAGCTTATGTTTGGCTTCTTCCTGGGAGAGAATTTGAAAAAGGCGGGCATGCTCCTTGTTGTGCGTTTTTTGTGCAAAGTCGTTGTACAACTTTAGGGCCTTTTCCTCTCGTTTCATGGCGAGCCTGAGGATATCCGCATAGGACATGCCGGGCCGGTATTCAATATCCACAAGGTAATCGCTTCTCTTGAGATCGGGTACCTTTTCTGTTTGGTATTCAGGCAGGCCCTCTTTGGTGAAATTTTCCAGCATGGCCTGGTGCGTTCGTTCTTCTTGGGCAAAGTCCTGGAAGATCTCTTTGGCGCCTGAAAAGGCCTCCTGTTTGCTCAAATCATCATAAAAGGCGGCCGCTTCTTTTTCTTTTTCAACGGCATAATCCATAATTTCCTCAAAGGTTTCAAAGTGCATGGATTCCTCCTTTCCCTCAAATATCCTTCAGGGGGTCGGTGATCATGTAAAGGATCATGAAGTCCTTGTCCAGCCTCTTGATGAGTCTTTGGAGCCTTGCTTCAGGGAGCTTCTTGATTCTGATGAAGACGTGCCTGTATCCCTCGTCCGCGGTGTCGCAGGTGCTGAGGATGCTTACGATTTGCCCCTCTTCCTCCCTGATGAAATCCGCCACCTCCTTGATGCTTCCGGCCCGATCTTCAAGGTTAAAGGCGAACTGGACCCCTCCCTGGTAAATGCCGGTAATGGAAATAAGCACCCTGAAAACGTCCCCCTGGGTGATGATCCCCACCAGTTCCCCTTTGTCCGTGAGCACAGGCATGCCTGTCACCTTGTGTTCAAGCATCTTGACCGCGGCCACTTCCATGGTCTGGTCGGGCCGAATGGCAATGGGATCGGGCCGCATCAGGTCCTTGGCCTTCATTTCTGAGAGCAAGTAGTAGAGCTCTTCCGCCTTAATAGCCGAGGCCTTGGAGGGGGCCGCCTCCTTCATATCCTGGTCTGTGATCATGCCCACGAGTCTGCCCTGGCTCATAACCGGAACATGTCTCACATTGTTTTCTTCCAGGGCCCGGATCACCTTGATGATGGGGGTATTCTCATCAACCGTGACCACTTCCGGGCTCATCCAGTTTTGTACTTGCATGGCCGCAGACTCCTTTAAGCCCATGTTAATCCATATGACCTGGTCTCGCAATTCGTTTTTCCTCGTTGACGCCCTTTTCGTGCAAATTTATATTGACCCCGTTCTTTCATAAGAGGCGTTTAAGGATTCGGCATTTTAGCTTCTGCTAGAAATGGCACTTTTATGGCTTTGAATTTGGAATTCACCCAAACTAAGAGCCGGACCCCGGATGTAAAATGACATAAGTATTTGTTATTGCAGGGTTTAGATCTCAATGATGTTAATGCGTTTGCAAGAATGGGGTTGGTTTCATGGCTGAAGCCCCTCCCAGCATTGATCAGGTCTTGGGTCCGGACGGCCTCCTCGCCCAATCCCTTCAAGGTTTTGAATACCGGCCCGGCCAGGTGCAGATGGCCCATCTTATTGATGGGGCGTTGCGCAAAGGGGGCCCGGCCCTGGTGGAGGCGGGTACAGGTACGGGAAAGACCTTTGGCTATCTCCTCCCCCTTATTCTAAGCGGAAAAAAGGGGGTCATTTCCACGGGGACAAAAAACCTCCAGGAACAGATCTTTTTTAAGGATCTTCCTTTGTTACAGAAGACGGCCGGTCTAAAAACAGAGGCCATGATTATGAAGGGCCGCAAGAATTACCTTTGTCTCCACCGGTATCATGAGGTCTTTTCTCAGCCCTCTCTTGTAAAAGAAGCCCTTTCCACTTCCAGGGAGAAGCTGAAGGCCTGGCTTGAGAGGACGGAGTTCGCCGATCGCTCCGAAATTCCATGGCTCGCAGACAATGATGCCCTGTGGGATGCCCTTTCTTCCTCCTCCGAACAATGCCTGGGTGGGGATTGCCTGTTTCTGGATCAATGCTTCCTGGGCAAGCTCCGGAGGAGGGCGGCTGAATGCAAGATCATTATCGTGAACCACCATCTCTTCTTCGCGGACCTGAAGGTGAAAAAGGGTGGTTTTGGGGAGATTATCCCCCGGTTTCAGGTGGTCGTCTTTGACGAAGCCCACGATATCGAGGAGATTGCCACCGCCTACCTGGGGGAAAGTCTGGGTACAGGCCGGCTCCATGAATACATCAAGGACCTTGAAAAGGCGGTCAAGCTTGATCCGGACCTGGAGGAAACGAATGTAAAGGCCTCTCTGGAGGCAGTGAGTGGGGGGGTACAGAAACTGGCAGGCTTTTTTGAGGGGCGTGAAGAAAAGGGCCGGCTCGAAGAGGAAGACCTGTCATCACTCATCCAGGGACCGGCCCGGGATATCAGCCGGGGTCTTAAACAAGCGGCCCGTACGGCCCGGCTCAGGGCCTCAGACAATCTGACCTTCCCCGGCCTGGCCGCCAGGGCCGAGGACATGGACAGGCTCCTGGAAGAGACCCTCATGAAGCGCGATGCCACATGGCTTAACTGGTACGAGAGGCGCAGGCGGAGCCTTGTCCTTCATGCCTCCCCCCTGGATATTTCCGAGAGGATGAAAGCGCTTCTCTACGGAAAGGTGCAAACTGTGGTGTTCACATCGGCGACCATCTCCACCAACGGCAGCTTTGACTATATCCGCGGCCGCCTTGGTGTGCAAGGGGATGCCCTGGAAGGGATTTATCCCTCCCACTTTGATTTCGTGAACCAGGCCCTCCTCTATCTCCCTAAAGATCTTCCCCTTCCCCATGAACCAAATTTCGCGCTCCAGGCGGCAGAGAGGACAAGGGAACTCCTGGAGATCACTCAAGGCCGGGCCCTGGTTCTCTTTACCAGTTATCACAACCTCAACCTGGCCTATCAACTCTTGGAACAAAAACTGCCCTATACCCTTTACAGGCAGGGTGACCAGCCCCGACACATTCTCTTGGAGGCCTTCAGAAATGATGTCCCTTCCGTGCTCATGGGTACGGCCTCTTTTTGGCAGGGCGTGGACGTGCCGGGGGAATCCTTGAGTTGCCTTATCATAGACAAACTCCCCTTTGATTCCCCTGCCGAACCTCTGGTGGCCGCCAGGATCCACGCCCTGCGGGAAAGAGGGGAGAACCCTTTTATGACCTATCAGGTGCCGTCGGCGGTGATATCCCTCAGGCAGGGCCTTGGACGGCTCATAAGAAGGGGGTCTGACCGGGGTCTCCTGTCCGTCCTGGACATTCGAATTCTCCGGCGCCCCTATGGACAGGTGTTTATGGAGAGTTTGCCCACCATGCCTCTCTGTCATGACTTGAACCGGGTTCGCCGGTTCTTTGGCAAGGATTCGGGGGAAGACCAAGTTTAAGGATGTCACGACCTGGGATGGTGATGGAATGGTCTTGACAAGACGGAGAGATTACCCTTAAATAGACGCCCGAAAGTGCAGCCCATGCACCCAAGGCGGGAGGAAACATGAAGCCCAATGGTGGACGGCCTTTTTCCTTCTTTTTCTTTGGAAGGAGCCTGTCCATGGGCTGATCGACATTTTTTCAGATCAAAAGGCCGTGGGCAGGACAAAGGCCCACGGCCTTTTTTGTGACATAAGCCCCGTAGTTGCATTAAAGAGACCCAAGAATCAGCGCTTTCGCTTTCGAGGTTTTTAATGGGATCTGCCCGCAAGCCGGCCTAAGCATCTGTTTTAATTGTGGTTCTTTCTCAGGCATGTCACTGCCTTTGCAACAACGGGGTAAAGAAAGGGGCAGAAAGACCGGAAGGAGAGGCTAAGGAGGACTTTGTGAAAAGGAGCAGGAAAAAACCGGAGGGCCTTAAGGCCCTTAAAGACAAACAAAAAGAAATTGAAGGGATGGACCGGGAGATCCTCACCCTCATTGAGAAGAGGCAAGGGCTGGCCGAGGCCCTGGGCCAGGCAAAAAGGGAGGCCGGCATAGATATCCTGGACTTGGCCAGGGAGGAGGAGATCCTGAAGGTTCTCACCTCCAGGACTGAATCCTTGAGCAAGGATGCGGTCCGGCGTATTTTCAAGGAGATCATGTCTGCGGCCCGATCTGTGCAGGGACCCTTGAATGTGGCTTTTTTGGGTGCAGAGACCTCCTTTACCCATCAGGCGGCCCTTTCTCTTTTTGGGGCATCAGCCGGTTACCAGAGTGCGGAGACCACGGAAGACGTCTTTGACATGGTGGATAAGGACCTGTGTAATCGGGGCGTGGTCCCTATTGAAAACGCCTTTGAAGGATCCCTGGGCAACGTGCTGGATCTCTTTTCCCGCTATGAATTGAGAATATGCGGTGAAAATCTCCAGCGCATCAGGTATCATCTTTTGACCCGGGCGGAGCGAATAGAGGATATTAAGTGCCTTTATTCCCATCCCCTGGCTGTGGCCCAGTGCCGGGCCTGGATAAAGAATCATCTCCCGGGGGTCCCCCTGAAAAAGTCGGAGAGTTCGTCCCTTGCGGCCAAAAGGGCCGCTGAGAACGAGGGGGCTGCGGCCCTGGGGAGCCATCTCTCGGCCCGCACGTATGGGTTGAATATGGTGGAACAGGACATTGGGGACAGGCCGGACAATGTGACCCGGTTCGTGGCCATTGGAAAGACGGACTCCCAGCCCACGGGCCAGGATAAGACCTCTTTGCTCTTTTCCGTGAATCACAGGCCCGGCGCCCTTTTTGAGGCCCTGCGGTCCCTGGCGCGGAAAAAGATCAACATGACCAAGATTGAATCCAGGCCGATCCGCGTAAGGAGCTGGGAGTACCTCTTCTTTGTGGATTTGGAAGGCCATGCCCAGGACCGTAAGCTCGGGGAGGCCCTCAAGAATATGGAGGCCTGTTGCGAAGAATTCAAAAACCTCGGCTCCTACCCTGTAGCCGCGAGTCCATGGCCCTGATGACTTGCCGGCTCAGGGGGTTGAGATAATGGTGGCGCCCCCATGAGGATGGGATTTGGGCGTAAAAGATTTGTCAATCCGTGCATTTGATGGTAAGCACTTCTTGTGGACCTCCTGTCCCGGCTATGCCTCGGGGGCGGCTCCGGGGTCAGGGGTTTAGAGACATGCCCCAGGAGGAGGTGGACCATGAAAATTTTTTGGCTGGGGCTTCTCATGCCCTTTATCCTCTGCGGGGGAGCCATGGGTTCAGGGCCTCCCGTTAGCGAAGATACCCAGACCTGTCTTGAATGCCACACCATGGTGCACCCCGGCATTGTGGCCGATTGGCAGAGAAGCCGTCACGCCGGGATCACGCCGGAAGAGGCCATGAAGGTGAAGGGGCTCAAGCAAAAGGTCTCCGCGGAAAAGGTGCCCGAGGGGCTTTCAAAAAAGGTGGTAGGCTGTGCCGAATGCCACACCCTGAATCATGACCAACACAAGGACAGTTTTGAACACAACGGGTATAAGGTCCACATGGTGGTCAGTCCCGGGGATTGCCGGACGTGTCATGCCACGGAAGCCGGGCAATACGAGCAGAATATCATGTCCCATGCCTATGGAAACCTGATGCATAACCCCCTATACCGGGACATGGTGACACAGGTCAACGGAACCCAGTTTTTGGAGCACGGCAAGACCGTCCTCACTCCCCCTGATGAGAAGACCAACGCGGATTCCTGCCTCTTTTGTCACGGTACGGTGGTTACCCTGGAGGGTATGAGGCAGGTGGAAACGGACCTGGGGGAGATGAGACTTCCCATCCTTTCGGGCTGGCCCAACAACGGCGTTGGTCGCATCAATCCGGACGACACAAAGGGCTCATGTGGGGCCTGCCACGCCAGACATGCCTTTTCCATGGCCTTGGCCAGGAGTCCTTCCACCTGTGCGGAATGCCACAAGGGTCCCGATGTGCCGGCATACCCGGTGTACCAAGTGAGTAAGCACGGAAACATCCATTCAGCCCTGGGAAAGGGATGGGATTATGAGGCGGTGCCGTGGCGGGTGGGAAAGGATTTCAGTGCGCCCACCTGCGCCGGGTGCCATGTGAGTTTACTGGTGAATGGAGAGGGTGAGATGGTGGCTTCCAGGACGCACCGGATGAATGACCGCCTTCCGTGGAGGCTTTTCGGCCTGGTCTATGCCCACGCCCATCCAAAGGACCCGGATACGACTATCATAAAAAACAAAGGGGGACTTCCCCTGCCCACTGAATTGAGCGGAGAACCCGTAAGTCAGTATTTAATTGATAAGGCCGAGGGTGAAAGGCGGTTGGGCCGCCTCAAGAAGATCTGCCTTAGTTGTCATGGAAGCGGCTGGGTGAAGGGTCACTTTGCACGGCTGGAGAAGACCCTCGAAACAAGCAATGTCATGACCCGCACCGCAACAGATATTTTGGCTTTGGCGTGGAAAAGAGGGCTTGCCAAAGGCCCGGGCCAAAAGGACAGCATCTTTAATGAGGGAATCGAAAAAAAATGGGTGGAACAGTGGCTCTTCTATGCCAACTCCACCCGGTTTGCCACCGCCATGGCAGGGGCGGACTACGGCGTCTTTGCCAACGGTCGATGGTATCTTGCCAAGAACATTCAGGACATGCTCGACTGGATGGAACTCAAGGGAGAGAAGGAGAAATAGGAGGAAACGCCGCATGGTACTTAGTCTCATGAGAAGGCATGCCAAGTCCTGGCTGATAAAATTTTTGATCGGCATTATCGCCGTGGTTTTTATCTTCTACTTTGGCTATTCCTTCACATCCAAGCAAGGACTCAAGGTGGCCTACGTGAACGGAGAGGTCATCACCGGTCAGGAATATCAAAAGACTTACAGGGATCTCCTGGAGGCCTTGCGGAGGCAATACAAGGGGCTGTGGAATGAAAACCTCATCAAGGTTTTTGATGTGAAGAAGCGGGCCCTTGAAAACCTCATCAACCAGAAATTGATCACGCAAGAGGCCAAGAGGCTTGGACTGGCGGTGACAGAGGAGGAGATCCAGAAGGCCATCATGAATTACCCCTCCTTCCAAACAAACGGGCGCTTCGACATGAACCGCTACCGGGTGCTGTTGAGCCATAACCGGATGAAGCCCGAGGATTTTGAAGCAACCATAGCCCAGGGGCTCCTGGATTCAAAACTGCGAGAGTTCCTTTTTGCCTTTATGGAGGTGACCGACCGGGAGATTTTGAACCAGTATGTGTATGCCAATGAAAAGGTAAAGATCGCCTTTGTTCGATTTGAGCCTGACCAATTCAGGAAATCCGTCCATGTGGATCAGGCGGCCCTGGAGAAGTTCTTTGAGAAGAATAAAGAGAGCTATCGGGTCCCGGAGAAGATCAAGGCCGTTTTTATTGAGGTCGATCCTGAGGACTTCAAAGATGAGGTTAAACTGACGGAAATGGAGATTTCCGATTATTACGAGTACAACCTGGAGGCCTTTAGCGAGCCTGAGGCGGTGCGGGCGAGGCATATCCTTTTCAAGGTGCCAAAGGACGCTTCATTGGAGGTAGAGGAAACGGTCAGGGCAAACGCCCAAAAAGTGCTGGAAAAGGCGCGCTCCGGCGAGCCCTTCGAAGACCTGGCCAAGACCTATTCCGAAGGTCCCACCAAGAGCAAGGGGGGGGATCTGGGTTATTTTTCCAGAGGCAAAATGGTAAAGCCTTTTGAGGAGGCCGCCTTTGCACTGGAAAAAGGGGAAATCAGTGACCTTGTCCGCACCCCTTTCGGCTATCACATTATCAAGGTGGAGGATGTGCGGGAAGGAAAGCGCAAGCCGTTAGAGGAGGTGCGGAATCAGATTGTGGACACCCTGGTGGCAAACGTGGCCCTGGATTTGGCCCACGAAAAGGGGCTTTCCCTCATCGATCAGATGCCTTACGAAATAGATTTGACCCGGTACGCGAAACAGCATGGACTGGCTGTGAAGGAGACAGACTTTTTTTCCCAGGCCGATGAGATCGCCGGGGTAGGGGGGAATGAAAAGCTTCGGGAATCGCTGTTTGCCCTGGAAAAGGGCGAGATGAGTGAATTGATAGAGGTGGATGGAAAATTTTTTATTTTTCAGGTCAAGGAGAGAAAGCCCTCGCATTTGCCCGAGTTGGGGGAAGTTGAAGAAACGGTGCGAGAGGAATTTGTGTCCCATCTTGCCACCAAAGAGGCCGAAAAGGCGGCTGAGTCCCACCTGGAGCAACTCAGACAAGGGAAGGGCTGGGAGGCGCTGGCTCAGGAGCAGGGGCTGAAACCTGAAGAGACCAAATTCTTCACGCGCCGGGATTCCCTCCCTGAGATTGGTTACGAGCCCGACCTCAAAGAGGCCGCCTTTGGCCTCAGTGAGGAGAACCCCTACCCGGATAAGGTTTTTGAAAACAGCAAAGGAGTGTTTGTGATCAAATGGAAGGCGGACCAGGGCATTGATCAAGAGAAGTATGAGGAGGAAAAGGAGAAATACCGGTTTGCCCTCATGGAGGCCAAGCAGAGGCGGGCCTTTGAGAAATGGCTTCAAGATTTGAAACAAGAGGCCGACATAGAGCTCGTCACCCCTGTTGAGGGCTAAGATCCCGGGTTTTCCGGGTAAAGGGGATATTTTTTACCCTTTGAGAAAAGATAGATGAGGTCGGCCTCTTCTTCGATGTGCTGGCAGAGTTGGTAATAGGCCGGCCGGGTGAAACGGGCCGGAAAGGCCCCTTCCTTTACACGACAGTAAAGGACGTTTTCCTCCCCGATCCAAAGGGTCTGGGGGGCGAGTTCTTCCACCGTGTCATCGCTCAGAGACAGCAGAAACCGGGTGTGTTCGGGGGAATCCTTTTGCGCGCAGGTGACCCTGCGAACCACAAAGGCCGTATCTTCCACCCCCACCTGGCAGCGTTTGCCATTCCAGGTAATGATGTAGCGGTTTTGAGAATCCAGTTCCAGGTTTTGGTAAAAGAGGCGAATAAAGTCCCGGTGGATCATTTCCGCCCCCTCATGGTACCAACGCCCCTCTTTGTCGATAGAGATCAGGCAGGGGGGGATTTCCTCTTCTTGGTGTTCAACCATGAGTTCCTCTCCTCCACATCCCTTTTGCGCAAGATCTGATTGAGTTTTCGGTGAAAGGTGGCGTAACCCTGTTCTATGTCCCGTTCATCCGGCTCGCTTCCCTATAGTCTTTAAAAACCTTTTAAAAAGGTCAATACCCTATTTCAGCTCATCCGGACATGGGGGTCTGCTGGCGCGGTTTTTCGGGAACCATCTTGACAACCCGGGGCGCTTGGCTTAACAATGATGAATTACAAGGAATTGATAGGACTTGCCCTTTGCAAGGGGCTGGTTTTGGGGGAGGATAAGATTATGGCAGATGCAGAAAAGATTCTGGAAGCGCGGGACCTCAAGGAAACGGGAGAACCCCAAGGGGACGTCAAGAGAAAGAAGATGAAGGGCCTGGATCACCTCGACTGGGGAATGCGAAACCGCCTCTCCCGGCTCGTGAGGGAGGACGGACACTGTCAGTTCCTCCCCATTGATCACGGGTATTTTCAGGGTCCTACCCGGCGCCTTGAAAGGCCTGGAGAAACCATCCGGGACCTGCTTCCCTTTGCCGACGGCCTTTTCGTGACCCGGGGGGTGCTCCGGTCATGCGTGGATCCGGATGTGGATACCCCCATCATCCTGAGGGTTTCGGGGGGGACCAGCGTGGTGGGGAAGGATCTGGCCGACGAGGTTATTACCACGGGCGTTGAAGAGATGGTCCGGCTCAACGTGGCCGCTGTAGGGCTCTCTGTCTTTGTGGGCAGCGATTACGAAAAAGAGACCCTTGAGAGCCTTGCCCTCCTGGTGGATGAATGCGAGGCCCATGGGGTTCCGGTGATGGCTGTTACGGCTGTGGGCAAGGAGCTGGAAAAGAGGACCGCAAGGTTTCTGGCCCTTTCCTGTCGTATTGCCGCGGAGTTGGGGGCCAAGATTGTCAAGACCTACTATTGTGCCGACGATTTTGAAAAGGTGACGGTGGGATGCCCTGTGCCGGTGGTGATCGCCGGCGGGCCTAAGTGTGAAACAGAGCTGGAGGTCTTTGAATTCGTCTATGACGGCATGCAGAAGGGCGCCATCGGGGTTAACCTGGGCAGAAACGTATGGCAGAACCCCCATCCCGTGGCCATGATGCGGGCCTTAAACACGGTGATCCATGAGGGGGCTACACCCAAGCAGGCCTTTGAGCTCTTTCAAACCATGAAAAACCAATAGCTTTTTTCATCCTGGAGAGGCCCGATACCCATGACCAAGAGCATGCGTGTGCTCATGTATTACAGCAACCAGGATGTGCGCCTCCAAGAGATGGCCGTGCCTGAAATAGGCCCCGGCGAAGTGCTTATGAAGGTCTTTGCCAGCGGCATCTGCGGCAGTGATGTTATGGAGTGGTATCGGCGGGACAAGGTGCCGCTGGTCCTGGGGCATGAAGTGTCCGGAGAGGTGGTGGAAGTGGGAAAAGGGGTGGAGAAGTTCCACCCGGGGGATCGCATCGCCGCCACCCACCATGTACCGTGTAATACCTGCCATTATTGCCTTAACGGTCACCACACCGTGTGCGAGACCCTTTTACGGGGCACCCACTTTCACCCGGGGGGCTTTGCGGAATATATCCGGATACCTGCCATAAACGTGGATCGGGGTACCTTTGCCATTCCGCAGGGTGTTTCTTATGAAGAGGCCTCCTTTATGGAGCCCCTTGCCTGTGTGTTGAGGGGGCAGAGAAACGCACGCCTTCAGCCGGGGCAGGCCGTGCTGGTCTTGGGAAGCGGCATTTCCGGACTCCTGCATATCGCCCTGGCCAGGGCCCTGGGGGCCGGGCTGGTGGCGGCGGCCGACACCATTCCCTTTCGCCTTGAAAAGGCCAAGAAAATGGGGGCCCATGTGGTTCTCCCTGCAGAGAATCGGCTCATGGAGGCCTTAAGAGAGACGAACGAAGGGCGGCTCGCGGACGTGGTCATCGTGTGTTTCGAGGGCTTCATCCCCTTGGCCCTCCGGTGCGTGGAACGGGGGGGTACGGTCCTTTTCTTCGCCGGGGCCTCTGAGGGGGCTACCATTCCCGCCTCGATCAACGACCTTTTCTGGAGAACGGAAATCACCCTTACAAGCACCTATGCAGGGGCTCCCTATGACTGCATGACCGCCCTCAAGCTCATTAGGGCGAGGGCCGTCCCGGTAAAGGAAAGCATTACCCACAGATTGGCCCTGGAAAAGGGACCCGAGGGGTTTCAGGCGGTGGCCTGCCCCACGGAGCATGATTGTATCAAAGTTATTGTGGAACCCCAGAGGTGAATAACCGCGGTTCCCGCCCGACTCCCTTGGGAGGGGTGGGACCCGGGTAAAACCAGAGGAGGAGAGATCATGATGTCACAGAAAGGCAGTGTTTCACCGGACTTTGAAAAGGCCCTTGAGATCGGTCGTCCACCCAATATCGTGCGGCTCTTTCCCCATTCCAGGGCACTCCTTGTGAGCGGAAAGGTGATTGACCGGACCATGATCGCCAAGGGCAAGGCCATAGCCATCGCGGCAAACGGAAGGAACCATTTCGTGATCCGTGGGGCCCTTTTGGCGGCCCAAAAGGCCAACGCGGCCTTAATCATAGAGATCGCCAAGTCCGAGGGAGGGGCCAACGCTTACTGCGCGGTGAATTACTGGAACCTGGCCAGGCAGGTGGACGCCGTGTGCAATGAACTGGGGATCACTGTGCCCGTGGCCCTGCACGCAGACCATTACGGCATCAAAGGCCCCAAAGACATTGAAAGCGCCAAGGAGGAGATTCCCTCCATCTTTGATGCAGGCCTGACCTCTATCGCCATTGATGCCTCCCACCTCCCAGACGATGAGAACCTCCTGGCCAATCTTACCCTCTCTTCCTATGTGCCCGGGTGGGCGGGATATGAGACCGAGGTGGGGGAGATAAAGGGTAAGGAAGGCCTTTCTACGAAAGAAGAGGCCCTGTTCCTGATCCAGGGGCTCAATGCCCATGACATTTTTCCGGACTGGATCGCTTTGAACAACGGTACGGCCCACGGGATCCAGGATGCGGAGACGGGTATTCAGGTCCCCCTGACCGTGGAAATCCACAAGGCCCTGGAAAACTACCAGATTTCGGGGGCCCAGCACGGCACTTCGGGGAATGATTCGGAGCGTCTCCGGCGAATCGCCCAAGAGACCCACACCACCAAGGCCAATGTGGCCACGGCGCTTCAGATGATCACCTGGGGCGTGAAGGTGAACGAATATGGAAACGCCATTCTGGATGAGGATGGAGAATTCGCCAAGATCCCCGATCAAGGGGTCCCCCAAGACCTGTGGGAGGAGATGGTCGCTTATGCCAAGGAAAAGGGCCTTAAGGGCGGGAATTACAAGAAACTCAACCTGCCCTTTGAAAATCGCCTTCTGGCCCTGCCCCGGGAGATCAGGGAGAGGATGACCAAGGGGGTGGAAGATTTTGTCTACGGGCTTCTCAAAGACGTGTTCAATGCCGAGGATACAGCCCCCCTCGCCTTAGAGGCCATCCTTAAGGCCGGGTCATACGATCTGGGGCCGAAAGGGTCCCGCATTGAAGATCCACAGGAGTGGACAGAGGAGAAGATCCGGGAACGGGCGGCCAAGCTGAATGCGGACAAGGGGCCTTCAGGAAATTTTGAGGACTAGGGCCCGGGACCAGGATGAGGTCCTGAACCATGGCAACACCTCCAAGACAGGAAGAGGCCCCTCATCTTTGGCTCAAAGATATTCGTGAGAACCAAAGGGTGAGGGGTCGCTACTTGGTCAAAGACAAGAGGATGGGAACCACCCGTCGGGGAGATCCTTTCCTGATCATCACCCTGGCCGACCGAACCGGGGCCGTGGCGGCCAAGGTGTGGGAAGGGGCCGATAAGCTCTCCTCGCTGTTTGCTGAGGGCGATGTCGTTAAGGTGGACGGCTTGGCCGGCGCCTATCGGGGGCAGATGGAGATCACCCTCTCCGGGCTGGAGGCCGTAAAGGGGGATGTGGACCCGGGCCTTTTTCTGGAATCCGCCCCCCGGGAGATCTCCGAAATGATGGCCTCTCTCAGGGAGACCCTGGAAGGGGTCAAGAACGTGCACCTCAAGGCCCTTAGCCGTCGTTTTCTCGGGGACCAGGCGTTGATGGCCCGGTTTAAGAGGGCCCCGGCGGCGAAGAATTTTCACCACAGCTATGTGGGTGGGCTTTTAGAACACACCCTTTCCGTTTGCCAGATGGCTGTACGGGTGACCGACCACTACCCCCGTCTAGACCGGGACCTCCTTCTCACCGCGGCCTTTCTCCACGACATAGGTAAGACACAGGAATTGACCATGGACTCGAACATCGCGTATACGGATGAGGGGAGGCTCATCGGTCATGTGGTCCTGGGTGCGGAGATGGTGGACAGGAAGCTGGGGGAACTCAAGGCATTTCCCCAAGAACTGGCCCTGAGATTGAAACACCTCATCCTGAGCCACCACGGCCAGTACGAATTTGGTTCGCCCAAACGCCCCAAATTCCTGGAGGCCTTTGCCCTGCATCTCATTGACGACCTGGACGCGAAGATCAATGGATTGAGCCGGTTTTTTGGACAGGATCGTCAGGAAGGTCCCTGGACGGACTTTAACCGACTCTTTGAACGTTACCTGCTGAAGGGGGAACTTTTCCCCGGGGAGCAGGCGGCTGAACCCGGGGCGGACCCGGATGACCCCCAGGGGAGTTTGTTCTCATCCTAGCGGGTCATGGGCACGAACCGGACGGCCATGACATTTTTTGTTTCCAGGCGACCGCCCCTTTTTATGCCCCTTACCAGTCTTTGAATACTGCCTTCCTTGCCAACCGGGATGATCATACGGCCCCCTTCCTCGAGTTGCCGCACCAAGGCCTCGGGGACCCGGTCCGGGGCGCAGGTCACGATGACGGCGTCAAAGGGGGCCTCCCGAGGCCATCCCTTGTGGCCGTCACCGATCCTGACATGGACGTTTTTGTATCCCAGCTCTTTCAGGGTTTTCTTGGCCCTTTGTCCGAGGGTTTCGATGATTTCAATGGTATAGACCTCCTTGACCAGTTCGGCCAGGATGGCGGCCTGGTAACCCGATCCGGTGCCGATTTCCAGGACTCGATCTTGGGATTTGAGGTTCAAGGCCTGGGTCATATAGGCCACCACATAGGGCTGGGAGATGGTCTGGCCCTGGCCGATGGGCAGGGGATAGTCCCCGTAGGCGTGGTCCCGGTGCCTTTCGGGGACAAAGCGATGCCTGGGCACCTCGAGCATGGCCTCCAAAACCCTTGGGTCCTTGACCCCCCGGGCCGCAATTTGGCGTTCGACCATGCGCTGGCGCAAATGGGCATAACCGTCTTCATCGCCGGCATGGATGGGCCCGGCGGCGGCGAGGAAGAGGAGGATCAAAAAAAGGGAAATAAAGGGTCGCCTTTTCATGGGATTCTCTTTGTGGCCAAGGTGGGGGATGCTCCTTTCATGCAAAAACGGGGTTTATTTATATTATAGGAAACGATTCCAGGAAGATCAACCGGACCATTGACAGGGGTTACAGAAAAGTGGAAAAATTCCAGGAACACATCGCCCGTTTCATCAGGGAGGAGGGGACATGAAAATTCTCTTTGCAGCCCCGGAAAAGGCCTTTGGGGGGGTATTGGACATGATCCGCTCCCACCTCCCCGCCCATGATTTTGAGGCCACCGGCCGCTTTCAGGTGGAGGGGCTGGAGGGGGTGGACGTGCTTATTCCCACCATGTGTCCCATTACCAGGCCATTGCTTGAAAAGGGCGATCGCCTCCGGCTCATCCAGCAGTGCGGTGGAGGGCTTGAAGGGGTGGATCTTGAAGGCGCTCGGGACCTGGGTATCTGGGCCGCCAATGTGCCCACGGACATCTCCGGAAACGCCGACTCCGTGGCCGAACTGGGCGTTTATTTAATGATCGGTCTTTCAAGGGACTTCCGAGGTATGGAAAGGAGCCTCGGGGCCCGGAAGATGGGAGAGCCCCAGGGCAAGGCCTTGACCGGCCGCACTGTGGGGCTGGTGGGCTTGGGGGGCATTGGACAGGCCCTGATTAAACGATTGCGGCCCTTCGGGGTTCGACTCATAGGGATCAAGCGCCACGGGCCCGAGGAGGCCGCAAGGGATCTGGGCCTGGAATGGACGGGCGGGCCGGATGAACTCAAGAACCTCTTGGAGCGCTCCGATTATGTGATCCTCTGCCTTCCCCTGTCTCCTGAAAGCAGGCATCTCATGAACCCCAATACCTTCTCCTTCATGAAGGAGGGGGCCTATCTCATCAATCTCTCCAGGGGCGGACTGGTGGAAAGAGACGCCCTGGAGGAGGTCCTGGCTTCGGGCAAGATTGCGGGGGCGGGTCTGGATGTGTTCTGGGAGGAACCGCCCGACCCCGGTGACCCCCTGTTTCAATATAACGTGCTGGCCACCCCGCACATAGGGGGGTCCACAGATGTCTCCATGGCAGGCATTGCCAAGGTGGTGGCCGAGAATATCCAGCGGGTGGAAAGGGGCCAAGAGCCCTTTTATATAAAAAACCCGTAACGCCCGGGGCTGGGTCAAAAGAGCTTGTTCTGAGAAGGACCGCTCTCTTCTATCTTGAAGCCAAAATGGAGATAAGCCCTCTTTGTGGCGACCCGACCTTGGGGGGTCCTTTTGATGTATCCCTGCTGAATGAGAAAGGGCTCATACACATCTTCAAGGGTGTCCTTTTCCTCGCTCACCGCTGCGGACAGACTGTTGATGCCGATGGGGCCGCCGTCAAAGCGCTCGATGATGGTCTGCACAATGTAACGGTCCATCTTGTCCAGGCCCTTATGGTCCACCTCCAGCATGTCCAGGGCCCGGCTTGCCACTTCCCGGGTGATGACCCCGTCCGCCTCCACCTGGGCGAAATCGCGAACCCGCCTGAGAAGTCTGTTGGCCACTCTGGGGGTGCCCCGCGCCCGGCCGGCGATCTCAAGGGCCCCGTCTTCGTGTATGGGGATTTCCAGGAGCCGGGCGGAACGGGTGATGATCTTTTCAAGGTCTTCAGGCCGGTAGAAGTCCACCCGTAAGATGACGCCGAAGCGGTCTCTCAAAGGAGGGGTCAGCAGCCCCGCCCGGGTGGTGGCCCCGGCCAGGGTAAAGGGGGGAAGGGGGATCTTCATGGTCCGGGCTGAAGGGCCTTGGCCGATAATGATATCCAGTTGGTAATCCTCCATGGCGGGGTAAAGGATTTCCTCCACCACATGGTTGAGTCGGTGGATCTCGTCAATAAAGAGGACATCCCTGGGTTCAAGGCTGGTGAGGATAGCTGCCAGATCACCCGGCTTTTCGATGACCGGCCCGGAAGTGCTCCTGATATTCACGCCCAGCTCGTTGGCGAGGATATGGGCCAGGGAGGTCTTGCCGAGACCGGGGCTGCCATGGAACAGGACATGGTCCAGGGCCTCGGAACGGGCCTTTGCCGCCGCTACAAAGATGCGAAGATTCCTTTTGAGCTCTTCCTGGCCCACATATTCGTCCAGGTCTCTGGGCCGGAGGCTGATTTCAGCAGGGATCTCCTCGGCCCGGGGTCCGGGATCTATGATCCTCTCTTCCATAATACGTTCCTTTGCCAGCAGTAACCGGGAGGAAAGGGTCTAGGCAAGGATCTTGAGGGCCTCCGTGATCAACCCTTCCAGGGTCATGTCCTCGGTCCTGTGCCGGGCCTTTTCCACGGCGTCCCGGGCCAGTTTTCTCGAATAGCCCAGATTGAGCAGGGCTGAAAGGGCGTCACCTACAAGGCCCTTGTGTTTCTCCTCGGGAGCAGGGACTTGGGTGGGGCCCTCCAAGGTTGTAATCCGGGATGCCCGATCCTTTAGCTCCAGGGCGATCCGCTGGGCGGTCTTTTTCCCCACCCCGGGAATGGCCTGGAGACGCACGGAATCGCCTCCCACAATGGCGTTGAGAAGCTCCTGAGGACCTGTGCCCGAGAGGATGTTGACGGCGAGCCTGGGCCCAATGCCGGAAACCGAGATCAAGAGAAGGAAAAGCTCCTTTTCAAGCCCGGTGCGGAAGCCAAACAGCTGCAAGGCATCTTCCCGGACATGGGTGTAAATGTGGAGGCTCACCCGCTCATTATTCTCCGGCAGGGTGTAATAGGTCGACAGGGGCACAAAGACCTCGTAGCCGATCCCTCCTGCATCCACGATAAGCGATTGGGTCGATTTCTTGAATACCAGGCCGCTTAGATGGGCGATCATCCCTTCTTGGTTTCTCCCGCCAAAAGGCCTGCATACCTTGACCAGTTGAGGTGGCAGATGGCTGCGGCCAGGGCGTCTGAGGTGTCCAGGGCCGGCTTGGCGTCGAGGTGCAAGATCCTCTGCACCATGGCATTCACCTGTTCCTTGGTGGCCCTGCCGTAGCCCACCACGGATTTCTTGATCTCAAGGGGCGAGTATTCAAAGATCTTGACCCCGCACTGGACCGCAGCAATCAAAACGGCGCCCCTGGCGTGGCCGAGCTTGAGGGAGCTCTTGACATTCTTGGCATAGAAGAGGTCTTCCATGGCCATCTCCACGGGCCGGTAGCGGTCCATGACCTCTACCATTTTCTGAAATATTCCATAGATCCTGTCATAGAAGGGCATTTTGCCGGGGAAGCTTATCTGTCCGTGATGGACGGGGGTCAACAGGGTGTTCTTTTTCTCTATCAGGCCGTAACCGGTCACCCTTGAGCCGGGATCCACACCCAGCACCAGCATCAGCTCATGGCCTCCAGGACGTCATCGGATATGTCAAAATTGGCATAGACCTGGTTGACGTCGTCGTTGTCCTCCAGGGCCTGCATGAGGCTCAACATCTGCTGGGCCTGCTTGCCTTCCAGCTTAACGGTGTTTTTGGGGGTCATGGTGATCTCGGCCAAAGTATAGGGAAGACCGGCCTCCTCAACGGCCCCTTTCACGGCCTCAAAATCGGCCGGGTTGGTGATGACCTCAAATTCGGTTCCCTCTTCTTTTACGTCTTCCGCACCGGCCTCCAGGGCCAGTTCAAGGAGTTTCTCCTCATCCACCTTGTCTTTTTCCAGGACAATGACGCCCTTTTTCTCAAAGATCCAGGACACACATCCCGGTTCTCCAAGGTTTCCGCCGTGACGTTCAAACTGGTGCTTGACCTCGGCCACGGCCCTGTTTCTGTTGTCCGTAAGACAGTCGACAAGAACGGCCGCCCCTCCGGGGCCGTAACCCTCGTAACTGGATTCCTCGTACGAGGTGCCCTCCAACTCTCCGGTCCCTTTTTTGATGGCCCGTTCAATGTTGTCCTTGGGCATATTCTCCGCCTTGGCGGCGGCAATGGCCGTTCTCAACCGGGGGTTCCCATCCGCATCCCCGCCTCCCAGGCGGGCAGCCACGGTGATTTCCTTGATGAGCCGGGTAAAAACCTTTCCCCGCTTGGCGTCTACAGCCCCTTTTTTGTGTTTTATGGAATGCCATTTTGAGTGACCCGACATGTGCCTCCCCCTATTCGGACAATAGCTTACTGGTGTATGACTCCCCGTGCCTCTTTCACCTGCCCCAGGCCCACAAGATAGACCTCGCGGCTCCCCTTGCGGGTGGCTTCCGGTCTCAGGAGCCGCGTGGCTTCAAAATGGTCTGAGACCTCGGCACGAAAAGGCTTCACATCCTCCCCTTCAAAGATCTTACACACAAAGCGGCCGCCCCTTTTAAGGACCGCCAGGGCAAGATTCCGGGCCTGAAGGGCCAACTCCATGGACCGGCTCGCATCGGTCCCTTTGATTCCCGTGGTCTTGGGCGCCAAGTCACTCATGACCACGTCGAACACGCCCCATTCCCGGCCGAGCCGTGCCGGATCCAGGGTGAACACGTCGGCCTGAATGAATCTGAAATTCTCGGCGAACAGGCGGTCCGGACGGACCAAGTCTATCCCCACGACCTCTCCTTGGGTTCCCGCCCTTTTGAGGCCATACTGGGACCACGATCCCGGGAAACAGCCCAAGTCCAGCAGTCGATCTCCCTTTTTGATGAGCTTGAAACGGCGGTCGATTTCCTGGAGTTTATACACTGACCGGGCGAACCATTTCTCCTCCCTGGCCCGCCGGGCATAATGGTCCTCCCATCTGTTTCCCTTCATTTCGTGACTTTTATCACAGATATACCCGGTTTGCAAAAAAATTGTGGGGCCCAGGGGCCGTGTCAACGTCCCTTGAACCGCGGTTTTCGCTTTTCCATGAAGGCCTTCTGACCCTCTCTGAGGTCCTCGCTTTTCAGGGACTGGAGAAAGAGGGCGCGGATTTCTTCCTCTTCTTCCTTTTCCAGGATCGGGTACCGGGCGATCTTATAAAGGGCCAACTTGCTCCCCCGCAGCGAGATGGGGGCGTTTTCCGTGATCTCCCGGGCCATGTCATAGGTAAAGGCCTCGATCTCGGCGTCTTCCACCACATAGTTGACCAGGCCCATCTGGAGGCATTGCTCACTGGGGTAGCGGCGGCCGGTGAGGAAGATTTCAAGGGTCCTGGTGAATCCCAGGACCGTGAGAAACCGGCGATACCCGGGGTAGGGATAGACCAGGCCGATTTTTGGGGGAGGCATGCCCATTTTTACCCGCTTGGCCGCGATACGGATATCGCAAGAAACGGCCAACTCGCAGCCCCCGCCGTAGGCGTCACCGTTGAGCATGGCGATGACCGGATAGGGAAAGTCCCTGATCGCCTCAAGGGCCTGTTCCAGGGGCGGTTTCTCCCTGAGGGCCTTCTCCATATGAGGGGGGGGACCGGCGGGTAGGGCGGAGATGTCATAGCCCGCACAAAAGGCCCGGTCCCCGGCTCCGCGGAGGACCACGGCCAGTACGCTGCCTTCCGAGGCCAGGGCCTTAAGGGTCTCGGCCACCTTGAGAAGGGCTTCAGGCGTCAAAAGGTTTCGTTTTTCCGGCCTGTTGAGAATGAGGGTGCAAAGGGCACCTTCCCTTCGGACCAAGAGTTCCGGTTCTTTTTCCATGTTACCTGACTCCTCTTTCAAGATCTTGGGTAAATCCTCCTGTAAAAACTTTATAATATCACGGCCTGTCCGTTGGGAGGAATAAAATATGGGGCCTCAAAAGAATCTGATTCCTTCCGGTAGGTGGCCATACGCCAATCCCCTGGCTTCTTAATGTTTTGGCTCCGTATTAACAATTGACATTAACTATCACTAATAGAAATTTAGCTGCCAATTACATAGGAGATCGCCGGATCGCCCTGCGGCCATGGGAAGGGACCATGTCGATGGAAAAACCGAAAGATGTGCTCAACATAAACGAACTGGCCAGTTATTTGGACATTCCCAAATCGACGATTTACAAGCTGGTTCGGGAAGGCAAGATCCCGGCCCAGAAAGTGGGGCGTCACTGGCGGTTTCACAAGGAAACCATCGATGCCTGGCTCGGGAACCGTACGGAGGCCGAGAAACCGTGAATACGAACAACTTCAGTGGAAAAGTAAGCTTCATCTGGTCAGTGGCAGACCTGCTGCGGGGTCCCTACCGCCCGAATCAATACAAGGACGTCATGCTGCCCATGACGATGCTTCGTCGGCTCGATTGCGTTCTGGAGCCGACCAAGGACAAGGTGCTGGCAAAACAGAAATCGCTTTCCGGCGGGAAAGTCAAAAAGATCGATCCCCTTCTGTGCCGGATTGCGGGAGTGCCCTTTTACAACACAAGCCGCTATTCATTCGAAAAGCTCAAAGGCGACCCCAACAACATCGCCGCCAACCTCACCAACTTCATCAAGGGCTTTTCAAGCCGCGCCCGAGAGATCATCGAGAACTTCGGCTTCGAGGAACACATCGGCAAGCTCGATAAGGCGGACCGACTTTACCTCTTGGTATCCCGGTTTTGCGATATTGACCTGCACCCGCGGGAAGTTTCAAACCTTGAGATGGGCTACATCTTCGAGGAACTGATCAGGCGGTTCAACGAGGCGTCGAACGAAGAGGCCGGCGACCATTTCACGCCCCGCGAGGTGATCCGCCTGATGGTCAACCTGATTTTCATGCCCGACAGCGAAGTGCTCACGACCAGGGGCATTGTCAAGACGCTCTATGACCCGGCCTGTGGCACCGGCGGCATGCTGTCCGTTGCCGAAGATTATGTCCGGGAACTGAATCCCGACGCCCGCCTGGAGGTCTTCGGCCAGGACTACAACGCCCAGGCCTACGCCATCTGCGGGTCGGACATGATGATCAAGGG